>NZ_JBVVQQ010000007.1:191875-236292 GCF_055811135.1 Mesorhizobium sp. WSM4817
TTCCCAACCCGGGGGCCCTAATATCCCCCCACGCCCCTAAAAAAAACCCTCCAAAAAAAAAACCGGGCGCCCCCCTGCCCGCGCCCCCCCCCTGGGGGGGGGCCCCCCATGGCTCTCGTCCAAGGTCGGTTGGAAGGATGGTCGATTGGACGGATGGCCAATTGGAGCGAATGCGTTAGCTGATGGTTTTTGACGCCACCGCCGGGTTCCCCGAATCGCGCCGCCGGTCGCTGGTCGACCGGATCACGCGCCACGCCGAGCCATATCTTTACACCGCCCCGGCACTGATTCTGATCGTCACCATCATGCTGGCGCCGCTAGTGCTAGGCCTGTCCTACGCCTTCCGCGACGTGCACTTGCTCAATCCCTTCTCCGGCGGGTATGTCGGGCTTGATCATTTTCGCACCCTTTATGACGACGACAATTTCTATCGAGCGCTGCGCAACACGCTGTGGTGGACCGGCGCGTCCGTCTTGCTGCAATTCGTGTTCGGCCTGATCCTGGCGCTGTTGCTCGACCGGCCGTTCGCCGGCCGCGCCATAGCGCAGGCGCTGGTGTTCCTGCCCTGGGCGGTACCGACTTTCCTCACCGGGCTCAACTGGGCGTGGCTGTTCAACCCCGTCATCGGACCGCTGCCGCATTGGCTTTATGCGCTCGGCCTCATGAATGAACCGGCCAACATCCTTTCCAATCCGCAGCTTGCCATGTGGGGACCGATCATCGCCAACGTCTGGTGGGGCATTCCCTTCTTCGCCATCACGCTGCTGGCCGCGCTCCAGGCCATCCCGCGCGACCTCTACGAGGCGGCGGCGATCGACGGCGCCGGGGCATTCAGGCGGTTCACCTCGATCACCTTGCCGTTCCTTGCGCCGACCATTGCGATCACCGTGCTGTTGCGCACCGTCTGGATCTCGAACTTCGCCGACCTGATCATCGTCATGACCAGCGGCGGGCCTGCCGACCGCACCCAGATCGTCGCGAGCTACATCTTCACGCAAGCCTTCAAGGCCCTGGATTTCGGCTATGCCTCGGCCATTGCGCTGGTGCTGCTCGTCCTGTTGCTCGCCTATTCGATGCTGATCGTCATGCTGCGGCAAGTCTTGATGGATCGGGCCTGATCGGGATGACCAGATGAACAGCTATTCGACCTTCGGCACCGCGCTGCACCGCCTGGCGATCCTCTGCTACGTCCTCTTTGCACTGTTCCCGCTGTTCTGGCTGTTGAAAGTATCGGTCACGCCGAACGACCTGCTCTATTCCGAGGGCGTGCGCATGTGGCCGTCACGGATGAGCTTTGAACATTTCCGCTTCGTGCTGGCCCACAGCGCATTCCCGGTCTTCTTCAGGAACAGCATGATCGTTGCCGGCGCCACGGCCGTGATCGTGACGCTGCTTGCGTCTCTCTCCGGCTATGCGCTGTCGCGCTTCACCTTCCGCGGCAAATACTGGCTGGTCGCGCTGATGCTGCTCACCCAGATGTTTCCATTGGTGATGCTGGTCGCGCCGATCTTCAAGATGCTCTCGCCACTCGGGCTGACCAACAGCCTGACCGGGCTGGTGGTCGTCTACACCGCCTTCAACATCCCCTTCGCGACGTTCCTGATGCAGTCGTTTTTCGACGGCATTCCCAAGGAGTTGGAGGAGGCGGCCAAGATCGATGGCGCCACGCAGTTCATGGCGTTTCGCCAGATCGTCCTGCCGCTGACGCTGCCCGGCATTGCGGCGACGCTGGGTTTTGTATTCACCGCCGCATGGAGCGAACTGCTGTTCGCGCTGATGCTGATTTCGGGCAACAGCGCCGCCACGTTTCCGGTCGGTCTGCTCACCTTCGTGTCGAAGTTTTCGGTCGATTTCGGGCAGATGATGGCGGCCGGCGTGCTGGCGCTGGTCCCGGCCTGCCTCTTCTTCCTGTTCATCCAGCGCTATCTGGTCCAGGGCCTGACGGCCGGCGCGGTCAAGGGCTGAGTGAGGTTCAATGGCATCGATCGACATCCGCAACGTCCGCAAGAATTTCGGCGTCGTCTCCGTGCTGCATGGCGTCGACCTGTCGATAGAGAACGGCGAGTTCGTGGTGCTGGTGGGACCGTCGGGCTGCGGCAAGAGCACGCTGCTGCGCATGATCGCCGGGCTCGAGGAGGTGACCGAAGGTGAGATCCGGATCGACGGCATGCGCGTCAATGAGCGGGCGCCCAAGGACCGCGACATCGCCATGGTGTTCCAGTCCTACGCGCTCTATCCGCACATGAATGTCGCCGAGAACATGAGCTACGGCCTGCGCATCCGGAAGGCTGCCCGCGAGAAGATCACGGCCGCCGTCAGCAATGCAGCCAGGAAGCTCGAACTGCAGCCGCTGCTTGCGCGGCGGCCGAAGGCACTGTCGGGCGGTCAGCGCCAGCGCGTGGCGATGGGCCGCGCGATCGTGCGACAGCCCAAGGCATTCCTGTTCGACGAGCCGCTGTCCAATCTCGATGCGCGCTTGCGTGAGCAGATGCGGGCAGAGATCAAGAAGCTGCACCGCGATCTCGGCGCGACCTCGATCTATGTCACTCACGACCAGATCGAGGCGATGACACTGGCCGACCGGATCGTCGCCATGCATGAGGGCGTGGTGCAGCAGGTCGGTAGTCCGCTGGAGCTTTACGACCGCCCTGCCAACCTGTTCGTCGCCGGCTTCATCGGATCGCCGGCGATGAATTTTCTGTCGGCGCGCTATGAGGTCGGCGCAGGCACGGCCGGCGCACGATTGCCTGACGGAACGCTGATTGGGCTTTCGTCAGCCTATCAACTCGAGGAGGGCGCGGCGGTGACGCTCGGCATCCGGCCGGAGCATGTCGAGATGTCGCCGGCATCGGAGAGCAGCCTGAGGGCGACGGTCGACCTGATCGAGCCGACCGGCTTCGGCATCATCCTGCATCTCGGCCTGCATGGCCTGCCATTCAACGTCTTCACGCTGGACAGGGCGGCGCTGACGGCTGGCCCGACGGTGACGGTGGCTTTCCCGCCGCAACATCTGCATTTGTTCGACGAGACTGGAATGCGCGCATTGGAATCGAGCCTCCAGAAGGGGAAGGGCTGATCCTCCTTATCGGGCGCTCAGATCATTCGGATTCTGTTCCCACCTTTGGGTCCGATGCTATTGTCTATCTTGGCACCGCCGAATTCGATACGACATTTGATCTCGGCCTCGACATGGCTCCTGGGACGAGATGGAACGCGCCCGCGCGGCGCTAATGCTAATATCCGGCAAGGTAGTCGAGCGCATGCGCTTTCTGTTTCTTCTGATCCTGCTCGCCGGCATCAGCATCGGCGTCGTCTATCCCTGGGCGATGACCAATTTCTCCGGCCGTGAGATCGGCACCTGGCGGGTTTACGAACAGGGCCGGTTCATGCCGGTGACGGTGCCGCTGGCCGCTCGCGACGCGCCGGTGCGGGTGCTGGTCGACCTCACCGCGAGAACCGAACGCATCGTCGTCTCGCAACAGCGCACCGTGCTGACGCTGACCGCCGCCACCGGCGGCAGGACCGTGCTCGCCTCGACGCTGCAATTCAACCATTCGGAAAATCCGCGCCAGGTCAGCCCGCAACTGCCGGACAAGATCTTTCGCGACGAAGCCGGCCTGATCGCGAAGGTCAGCCCCGGCCCGTACCTCTTCACCATCGGCCCGGGCGACGCCGAAGGCATCGAGATGCGGGCGGTGGACCTCGTGCTGCGTTCCGGCGTCGGCGAGATCGATCGCCGGGCGCGGCCGGTCGGCTTCTCGCTGATAGCGGCCGGCCTGATCGGGCTGCTGTTGGCGTTGTGTTTCGGCGGCCGCCGGCCGCAAAATCCGAACTCGCAGCCGCCACCGCCACGCTGGGGCAGGGGCTCGAACTAGATCGTGAATTACCGCCACGCCTATCACGCCGGAAACTTCGCCGATGTAGTCAAGCATGTCGTGCTGAGCCGGCTCGTCGAATATCTGAAGCAGAAGGACAAGGCCTTTCGCGTCATCGACACCCATGCCGGCATCGGCCGCTACGACCTATCGTCGACTGAAGCGCAAAAGACCGGCGAATGGCAAGGCGGCATCGGCCGACTGGTCGATGCCGCGCTTGACGCGCCGGCGGCAGCACTGCTGGCGCCTTATCTGGAAGCCGTTCGTTCGCTCAATCCTGAAGGCGGCGTGAAAAAGTATCCGGGCTCGCCGCTGATCGCGCGTCATCTCATGCGCAAGCAGGATCGGCTGTCGGCGGTCGAATTGCATCGCCAGGACGCCGCGAAGCTGAGGGCGCTATTCGCTGGCGATTTCCAGACCCGGGTGATCGAGCTCGACGGCTGGCTGGCACTCGGCGCGCATCTGCCGCCGAAGGAAAAGCGCGGGCTTGTACTCGTCGATCCGCCCTTCGAGGAGGAGGGCGAGTTCGACCGCCTCGTCGACGGGCTGCGCAAAGCCCACAAGCGCTGGCCCGGCGGCGTCTATGCGTTGTGGTATCCGGTCAAGGACCGCAAGGCGGTCGCCGCCTTCCGCAAGGCGCTGGCGCAGTCAGGTGTCCCGAAGCTGCTCGACATCGGCTTCGAGATCAGGCCGCCAACGGCCGAGCCCAGCCTTGACGGCAGCGGCATGGTGGTGGTCAACCCGCCGTTCACGCTGGAAGGCGAATTGCGCACGCTGCTGCCGGCTTTGCACAATTTGCTTGTCGTTGAAAAACCGGCGCACTGGACGCTGGAATGGCTGGCGGCGTAGGCGGCAGAGCTATCCGCGCGCCTGTCCTGGTTGAAGGCGATTTCGAACTAGGAAACCATTGTCGCTACAACCGCTTGACCGCGCGCAAGCGAATCCGCACAGTGCGCGCAGTCGACCATAAGAGGCTGCCATGACTCGCTTCGCCCAATCCGCCCTTGCCGCACTGATAGCGCTTTGCACGCCGCTCGGCACGTCCCTCGCTGTCATCCAGCCAGCAAAGGCGGCCGACCTTGCCGTCGTCTATACCGAAGAAGACAGCGGCGTTTGCGGTGAGGCCTGGGTGCTGAACAAGATCACCAACCGCTTCTCCTACCAGGTGCACCACGTGCCGAATCTGCCCGACGTCGAGATTGTCGATTTCCAGGGCATCCACCAGCATCGCTATCTGCCAGCCAACGAAACCTGGCCGATCGGCCGCCGCTATTGCGGCGCCACCGTCAGCCTGTCCGACGGCCACGCCCGCACCATCTGGTATCTGATCGAGGAAGGGCAGGGCTTTGCCTCGATCGGCGACAATGTCGAATTCTGCGTCGCGGGCTTCGACCGCTGGATGGTCTACAACGGCCGCTGCCGCGTCCTGCGCTGATTGCGTTTGCTGGGCTGCTCCGCCTCATCGAGGATGGCGCGAAGGAAGGCGGCGTGACCGCGAAAGGCGCGCCGTCCGATTGACGTCGCCCTGACCCGCGTCTGCGGTCGACGTCCGACAAACAGCTTTTCGACATCGACATAGCCCGCCGTGGCAAGCGTATCGATATGCGAGCCGAGATTGCCGTCGGTCGCATTGACGATGAGCTTCAATCGGGTGAATTCCAGCGCTTCGCGCCGTTCCAGAGAATTCAGCGCCGCCATGATCCTGAGCCGCACGCTCTGGTGGATGATTTCATCGGCAGCCATTATCGGGCCTGCTGTGGTGTCCGGCGTTCAGTCTCACTGATCTGGGACAGCGCCGCCCGATATTGCGCGAATGACATGCGCTCTTCCAGATGATTCAGAATACTCTGCCAGATAGAGTAATCTGTCAACCGCGGAAAAATCATGGCAGCGGAATTGCCGCGCTTTGCTTTTGCAGCTTGTGTAGATCGCCTGCTAGACAAGAAGATGAGATCGATGAAGCAGCCGTCATGGTGGTGTCGGTCGACGATCAACGAACAAAAAAGGCTTGCTAAGCTTCAGCGCCGTGAAGTGGGATCGGTTCCGGCAATGCGCGCAGAATGTCTGTCGCAAACGGTCGGCAAAGCTCGAACAGCAGCGCCGGCATTTTGCGAAATCAGCACGAGCGTAGTGTCGCGTGTAACCGAAACTTAAACTTCGAAAATCATGCTGATGCTTCGCTGGCTAGACAAGCGCGAGTCAGATATGCATTACGCGCCGGGTCATTAACGGCCGTCGGCACAACTAAGGGGCATGATATGGCTAAACAGTCATCCAAAGCGCCGGCATCCAAGTCACCGGCAAAGCAGGCACCGGCAAAGAAAGCACCAGGAAAGGCAGTGGCGGCAAAGGCCGCAGCCGCTGTGAAGAAAGCAGCACCTGCTGCCAAGCCGAAGGCCGCCGCGGCCAAGGCAAAAGCAGCGCCCGCCAAGAAGCCGGCTGCGAAGGCTGCGGCAAAACCGGCAGTGAAGAAGGCAGCACCGGCCAAGGCTGCGCCCGCCAAGGCAAAAGCAGCGCCGGCCAAGAAGCCGGCTGCAAAGGCCGCGGCCAAGCCCGCAGCGAAGAAAGCTGCGCCTGCCAAGACTGCACCCGCAAAGAAGGCTGCGCCGGCAAAGAAAGCGGCGGCAGCGAAGTCTTCGGTAGCGGTGAAGAAAGCAGCGCCTGCGGCCAAGCCAAAGGCGAAGGCCGCGACCGCGAAGGCCAAGAAGTAATCGCGTTTCTTCGCTCGCGGAGGACAGTGCTGAAGATGGTTGAGGGCGGGTGCCGGATAGGCGCCTCGCTCGCAGGGTCAGTGCTCGGGCAGCAACAGAGGCGGAGGGAAGACAGCTTTTCGCAGCTCCCAGGACTTCGCCTTACGGCGAAGTCCGGTGGGGCATTTCTCTGTGCCCGGAGAGAAATTCTTGGTGCAAGACCGAGTTGGCTCGGTGTCGAACCCGTCTGACCTGATCAGATGCTCTCAGGCTGGAACTTGTACCGCTCATCTGCCAGCGGACGGTGGAAGAGGACGGTCGTTCGCCGTGGCGCCCGGTCTTTCCGCCTGTGGGCTGTTGATCATGTCGGGATGTTCGGCCAACAGTGTCGCGGGAATGGATCACACGCAAATTCAAAGTGCTACAGTGTCCTTTGCGCGTCCATGCTCTGTACTCGGCAAACAGGAACCCGATCATGCCCAGACTGCTCTACGCGTCCACGTCACCCTATAGTTCCAAAGTGCGCATGGCCGCGCTTTATGCCGGCATCGCCGTCGAGCTCGTGCCGATAAAAACAGAAGACAAACCGGCTGATCTGATCGACGCCAATCCACTCGGCAAGATCCCGGTGCTGGTGCTCGACGACGGCCGCTCGATCCACGATAGCCGCGCCATTACCCAGCATCTCAACCGCATGTCGAAGAACGCGCTGTTTCCGCGCAATCCCGACAAGCGCCTCGAGGCGGAAGTGCTTGAGGCACTGGCCGACGGCATCTGCGACTGCGCGCTGTCGATGGTCTATGAGCGGCGCACGCGCCCCAAGGACATGGTCTACCAGCCGTGGCTCGACCGCCAGTGGGCCAAGATCACCAGCGCGCTCGACCTGCTCAACGCCAATCCGCCTAAGCTGCCAAAGAAGATCACCGCCGGCCAGCTGGCGCTGCGCGCCTGCCTTGGCTATCTCTCACTGCGCTTTGCCGGAAAATGGGAAAAGGGCCGCAGCAGGCTGGTCCGATGGGCAACGCGATTTGACGAGAAGTTTCCCGAGCTGAAACCCTGCGTCCCGGCGTGAGCGGCAGCCAGAGAAGGGGTCATAAAAAAGCCGGGCACGAGGCCCGGCTTTTTCGTGTCGTGGCTTGGACGATTTTAGAACTTCATACCGACGCCGAAGGTGACGCGGTTGTCGGTCGACTTGACCTTGCCGATACCGTCAAAGTCCTTGTCGCCGAAGTCGGTGTAGCGATACTCGACACGGCCGAACACATTGTCGGTGATCTTGATGTCGGTACCGACGCCGGCCGTCCAGCCGAGCATGGTGTTTTCGTCGCTGGCGCCGGCCGCTTCGATCTCCTGGTTCTTGAGCGCGCCACCGGCGGTGCCGTAGAGCAGGATTTCCGGGGTGACGGCGTAGCCGAGGCGGGCGCGCAGCGAGCCTTCGAAGCCGCCCTTGGCCTCGACGCCGCCATCGTCGCCCTCGATGCCGCTATAGCCGATATCGGCTTCAGCACCGTACACGAAGTTCTCTTGCTGCCACTGATAGCCGCCGAAGACGCCGCCGACAAAACCATCGGTGTCGACGTCAGTGCCGATATCCTCGGCATCGGCGTGACCGCTGAAGCCGTAGCCGACGCTCACACCGGCATAGGGACCGGCCCAGGAAGCGACCGGAAGTTCGGCGATCGGGGCGGGGGCCGGCGGCTCTTCCGCGATGACGTCAGCAGCATAGGCGGTTCCGCCGAGGGCGAAGAGCCCGAGCGCCACCGCCAGCGGTCGCGCAAATTTAAGATTGGCTTGCATTGTTCTTTACTCCTTAAGCCACAGGCACAGGCTTGCTTTTCACAAGCGCCCTCAACCCGCCGGGGGGAAAAACGGGTCTGGCGCTCAACGGTTCCGAATGTCGTGTCAAAATACGGCTGAAGCGAACCTGAACTTGGGTCATTACCTGGCACGAATAAGGCTGAACTTTGACGTTGCATCTGCGCAACAGATGGTGTCAGGAGGCTTAGCCGTGCCGCGCTGAACGACGCTTGGAGCAAGGGGTCCGTAGCCCTATATTGCGGCTGGCAGGCCGAGTCCCGGCCACAGTCGAAAGACCGATCCGGCCGCTTTGCCACAATGCTGCCCAAGGTCCGAACGGCATTTAACGCTTCGCCGGCCATATTTTTGCCGGCTGGCTCAAAATCGGGCCCCATTGAGGATTGACAGGATGAGCAAGGCCGCTGGAACGGCGCTGGTGACGGGCGGGGGCCAGCGGATCGGCAAGGCGATCGTCGAGGATCTCGCCGCGAACGGTTTTGCCGTCGCCATCCATTGCAGCCGCTCGCGGGCCGAGGCGGAAGCATTGGCCGCGCGGATCAACAGCGGTCGCTTTGGCCAGGGTGGCCGCGCTGCTGTGGTCGCCGCCGACCTGACCGACATGGCCGCGGTCGAGGACCTCGTTGGCCGCGCCGAAGCCGCGCTCGGGCCTGTTACACTGCTGGTCAACAATGCGTCGCTGTTCGTGGACGATGCGGTTCAGGACGTCGACTGGCTTGCCTGGGACCGTCACTTCGCCATCCACGTGAAGGCGCCGGCATTTTTGGCGCAGCAATTCGCCCGCGCGCTGCCGGAAGGCGAGGAAGGGCTGATCGTCAATATGATCGACCAGCGCGTCTGGCGCCCGACGCCCCGCTATTTCTCCTATGCGCTGTCGAAATCGACATTGTGGACGCAGACGCAGATGATGGCGCAGGCGCTGGCACCCCGCATTCGCGTCAATGCCATCGGTCCCGGCCCGACGCTGAAGAGCGCGCGTCAGCAAGACAGCGACTTTGCCGCGCAGGTCGACGGCCTGATCCTGAAGCGCGGCCCGGAATTGCCTGAATTCGGCGCCACCATCCGCTATCTCTGGGGCGCAAGCTCGGTCACCGGCCAGATGATCGCGCTCGACGGCGGCCAGCACCTTGCATGGCAGACGCCGGATGTGACAGGCATTGTCGAATGAGTCCCATGGACCAGAAACACAAACGCGGCGGCGCCGCCGACGACCTGCCCCCTGATGTCGACCTCGAGGACGAGGTGGCGGAGGAGATCGTCGAACCGTCAACGCCCGGTCCCGGTGGCCCTGACGTCGCCTTCACGGCCATCGATTGGACGCCGCATGCCGGCGATGCCGACGGCATGGTCGGCGCCGAAGTTATCCAGACGCTGGTCAAACGGCTGCCCAACGCGCCCGGCGTCTACCGCATGATGAATGCCGCAGGCGACGTGCTCTATGTCGGCAAGGCGCGCAGCCTGAAGAAGCGGGTGACCAATTACGCACAAGGCCGCTTCCACACCAGCCGCATCGGCCGCATGGTGCGCGAGACGGCGACGATGGAGTTCGTCGTCACCCGCACCGAGATCGAAGCGCTGCTGCTGGAAGCAAATCTTATCAAGCGCTTGCGGCCGCGTTTCAATGTGCTGATGCGGGACGACAAGTCGTTTCCCTACATCCTTTTGACCGGCGATCATGTCTCGCCCGGCATCTACAAGCATCGCGGCGCGCGCTCGCGCAAGGGCGACTATTTCGGCCCCTTCGCCTCGGCCGGCGCCGTCGGCCGCACCATCAACTCGCTGCAGCGCGCCTTCCTGCTCAGGAGTTGCACCAACTCCTTCTACGAGAACCGCACCCGGCCGTGCCTGCTGTTCCAGATCAAGCGATGCGCCGGCCCGTGCACCGGCGAAATCTCGCATAGTGACTATGCCAGGCTGGTCGCCGAGGCGAAGGACTTCCTGTCCGGCCGCAGCCAGAAGGTGAAGACCGACATCTCCGCCGCCATGCAGCAGGCCGCGGAGAATCTCGATTTCGAGCGCGCCGCAATCTATCGCGACCGGCTGGCGGCGTTGTCGCATGTGCAGAGCCATCAGGGCATCAACCCGCAGACCGTCGACGAGGCCGATGTCTTCGCCATCCATCAGGAAGGCGGCCAGGTCTGCATCCAGGTGTTCTTCTTCCGCACCGGCCAGAACTGGGGCAACCGCGCCTATTTCCCCAAGGCCGATCCGGCGATGGAGGCGGCCGAGGTGCTGGGCTCGTTCCTGGCGCAATTCTATGACGACAAGCCGACGCCGCGCGCCATCCTGTTGTCGCATGGCGTCGAGGACCAGGAATTGCTGGCTGAGGCGCTCTCCACCCGCGCGGGTCGCAAGGTGGCGATCTCGGTGCCGCAGCGCGGCGAGAAGAAGGATTTGACCGACAACGCCCTGCAGAATGCCCGTGAGGCGCTCGGCCGCCGGCTGGCCGAGACCTCGACGCAAGGGCGGTTGCTCACCGGTTTCGCCGAGACTTTCGGCCTGAAGAAACCGCCGGTGCGCATCGAGGTCTACGACAACTCCCACATCATGGGCACCAACGCCGTCGGCGCCATGGTGGTCGCCGGGCCGGAAGGCTTCGTGAAGAACCAGTACCGGAAATTCAACATCCGCTCGACCGAGATCACGCCGGGAGACGATTTCGGCATGATGCGCGAGGTGATGGAGCGGCGTTTCTCCCGCCTGCTGAAGGAACATGGCGATGTGTTGCGGAGCGAACTGGCGGCGGACGACATCCTGGCCGAACAGGGCGACGATATCGAGGATGCAGGCGGCTTCCCGGCCTGGCCAGACGTCATCCTCATCGATGGCGGCCAGGGCCAGATGACGGCGGTGCGACAAATCCTCGCCGACCTCGGCATCGAGGACCGTGTCCAGGCCATCGGCATCGCCAAGGGCCAGGACCGTGACGCCGGCCGCGAACGCTTCTTCGTCAGGGGCAAGCCACCGTTTTCGCTCCCCGTACGCGACCCCGTGCTCTATTTCGTTCAGCGGCTGCGCGACGAGGTCCACCGTTTCGCCATCGGCTCCCACCGCGCCCGCCGCAAGAAGGAGATGGTCAAGAGCCCGCTTGACGAGATCAGCGGCATCGGTCCCGGTCGCAAGCGCGCGCTGCTCATGCATTTCGGCACCGCCAAGGCGGTCAGCCGCGCCGCGATCGAGGATCTGGTCAAGGTCGATGGCATTTCCGAGCAGGTCGCCAAGCTGGTCTACAACCATTTTCACGAGAGCTGATGATTCGGCTATTTTCGGCTGGTCCATCGACTATCATCTGTTGACCCCCCACATTCGCTTCTGATTTGAGTAGGCAGGTAGAAAGAGTTCCAAAGAAATGGCCCAGCGCGCATTCAACCTGCCCAACATGCTCACTTACGTCCGCATCCTCGCGGTGCCGCTGGTTGTGCTGTGTTTTTTTCTCGAAGGCCATCTGAAGTCGAGCGACTTCGCCCGCTGGTCGGCGCTGGTCATTTTCCTGCTCGCCTCGATCACCGATTATTTCGACGGCTATCTGGCGCGCGCCTGGCAGCAGACCTCGAATATCGGCAAGATGCTCGATCCGATCGCCGACAAGTTGCTGGTCGCCACGTGCCTGCTGCTGCTGGCGGCCGATACCGATAGGCATGCCGGCATCGCCGGCTGGTCGCTGTGGGCGGCAATCATCATCCTGTGCCGCGAGATCCTGGTCTCGGGCCTGCGCGAATATCTGGCGGCGCTGAAGGTCTCGGTACCGGTGACGCAACTGGCGAAGTGGAAGACCACCATCCAGATGATCGCCATCGCCTTCCTGCTCGCAGGACCTGCCGGCGACAAGATCTTCCCGCTGACCACGCAGGTCGGGCTGGTGCTGTTGTGGATCGCCGCGCTGGTGACGCTTTACACCGGCTACGACTATTTCCGCGCCGGCCTCAAGCACATCATGGACGAGTAGCATGTCGACGAGGCTCATTTATTTCGCCTGGGTGCGCGAGCGGATCGGCAAGCCGCAAGAGGACGTCGAATTGCCCGCCGGCATCGAGACGGTGGCCGACTTGCTGCGCTGGCTGAAATCGCGCGGCGAGGAGTACGAGCACGCGCTGCAATATCCTGACGTGATCCGCGTCGCCATCAACCAGGAACATGTCGAGCACCGCGAGAAGATATCAGGCGCGCGCGAGATCGCGCTGTTCCCGCCGATGACGGGTGGCTGAAATGCCCGGCGCGGTGGTGCCGACGGTGCGCATCCAGGCGGAGGATTTCGATGTCGCCGCCGAGATCGCCAGGATGACGCAAGGCCGCGCCGACATCGGCGCCGTGGTTACTTTCTCGGGTCTCTGCCGCGACGAGGCAGGCAGGCTCGCGGCACTCGAACTCGAACATTATCCCGGCATGGCCGAGGCCGAGATCGGCCGCATCGCCGCCGAGGCGGTTCAGCGCTGGCCGCTGCAGGGGCTCACCGCCATCCATCGCCACGGCAGGATCGCGCCCGGTGAGAACATCGTGCTGGTGGTCGCTGCCTCCGCGCATCGGCAGGCGGCGTTCGAGGCGGCGAACTTCCTGATGGATTATCTCAAATCGCGCGCGCCGTTCTGGAAGAAGGAACATCACACCGACGGCTCGGAAGGCGGCTGGGTCGATGCCAAGGAGGCCGACGACGAGGCCGCAAGCCGCTGGAAGCAGGCCGTGCCGAAACGAAATTGATGCTTCGCGTCACCGCTGGAGGGCGAGGTTCACATCAACCCCGATCACCCCTCGGCCTCCCATCAGCCTTGTCAGTGCCGATCCAGTGATCGAGCGCAACCCGGCCGGGTCCCCACGCCATGATGCCGAGCGCCATCGCCGCCCAGGTGATGTGCAGCGGCCAGCCGTCCGGCACGGTGAGTTGTATGACCAGCGTCATCACGAGCAGGCCGAATGCCGCCAGTCGTGTCGCCAGGCCGAGAACGAGAAGAATTGGCAGCAGGATTTCCGCCGACCCTGAGAGGAATGCCACCAGCCCAGGTGCTGGAAAATCGTAAGGGCCGCCGGGCAGATGCAGCTTGAGCTCCGAGCTGAAAAGCAGCACGGCGACCTCGTTCAACTGCAAAAAACCGTCCCATTTGTTAATGCCGGACCGCCAGAACGGGACGGCGAGCGCGCAGCGCAGGACGAGTTGCGTCAGCGACGGTGTGGCACTCGTGCGAAGCGCGGCATTCACCCTCTCGACGAGGGTGGCAGCCCCTCGCGGCTCGGCGCTGGCGTTCCATCCATGGTTCGTCATGCTCACCCTCCCTGGCCTGCCGCTGTGAAGGCGCCTGCTTGCAGCAGGCCGGCAATGTTGGCGGCAAGGTCGAATTCGGCGGTTTCCGCAAATGCTGCCGCGGCCGCCGCGCCGAGCGGCTCGCCCGCCATCAGATGATCCAGAAAAGCTGCGCCGCCGGGCGGCAGGTGGCGAACAAAGACTTCGAGCCCGGGCCGCGTGACCAGCGCATCTTCACGGCCGTCCGCCTCGATCCGCCCGACAGGGCGGTCGCGCCGGTTCGCCGCAAAGATCGTCACGACCGGATAGCGCGAGCGCATCACACGCGTTGCCGGGTGTGGCACGAACACGGTATCGGCCAGCCGTTCGGGCGGGATCGAGCCCAGTGCTACGCAAGCCAGCGGTCCCGCGTCGGCGGCATGATAGGCGTCGAGCCAGGCCCGCTCCAGGCGCGCCACGTCAGCCAACCATGGCATCGGCCGCGCATAGTCGTAGCGCTCGATGAAGTCAGGAAAGTCGTGGCCGTATTCGAACAGAAGCGGCGAAGTGGGTGGCGTTTCGCGGACATGGAAGCGCGCCATCGCCCGAAAGAAGTCCGGGCCGGTGATGCGCAGCGTCGCTGGAAAGCTGGCGGCCAGCGCATCGATCAGGCTGACCGCGACGTTGTTGCGGTAGACGGCGTATCGTTTGACCGCTGCCTTGCCGTTCGGCCCCGAGACAGCATCAGGCGGGACACGGTCAGGATCGAGCAAACCGGCGGTGAATGCCGCGGCATAGTCGAACCGGTGGCCAAGATCGCCCGACTGGAGTTCATCCTGCGGCATGGGCTTTTCCGAACACTTGGTGGCTGTCGCCGTGATGGTCGAGAATCGCTTGGGCGGCGGCGGCCTCCGCCTTGAGCACCGACCAGTCGGGAATGTTGCTGTCCCACTCGATCAGCGTCGGCAGCGGTCCACATCGGCCGATGACGATATCGAAGAGCTTCCAGACCGCGTCGGCGACCGGCCCGTCATGGCTGTCGATGAGCAGCAGGTCGCCCTCGTCATCCTCCTGCTCGGCGTGCCCGGCCAGATGGATTTCGCCGACATGATCGAGCGGGAAATCCGCGAGGTAGGAAAGGGCTGAATAGCCGTGATTGGTGGCCGAAACGAAGACATTGTTGACGTCGAGCAGCAGGCCGCAACCGGTGCGCTGCACCAGCGCGCCGATGAAATCCGTCTCGCTCATCGTCGATTCCGCGAAAAGGACGTAGGTCGAGGGGTTTTCGAGCAGGATCGGGCGGCCGATCGTCTCTTGCATTTCATCGATGTGATCCGCCACGCGCGAAACCGTTGCCGGCGTATAGGGCAGGGGAAGCAGGTCGTTGTAATAGGTGGTGTCGTGGGTCGACCAGGCGAGATGCTCGGAAACGAGCGCCGGCTCATAGCGGTCGACGAGCGCCTTGAAACGGCCGAGATGCACTTTGTCGAGCGGCCGCGGTCCGCCGATCGACATGCACACCCCGTGCAGCGAAACGGGATAGTCGCGGCGAATCCTGGCCAGCGCATCGTGCGGCGGACCGCCGGCGCCCATGTAGTTTTCGGCGTGGACCTCGAAGAAGCCGTCCTTTGGGCCGTCGCCAAGGATCGCGTGCAGATGCTCGTGCTTGAAACTGGTGCCGGCAAGGCCGGCGATCGGGTGCGCCGGAAAGCGCGAGGTTTTCGATATGCGGGATGCCGGGGCCAGTCCGTTCATCTTCATCTCCGCTTTCCGGGCAGCTTGCATTGCTTAGGACGGGATGTCGCGGGTCAGCGCCGTGGGCGAGCCCTTGCGGTCGCCGGGCAGGTCCATCGTCGTACAGGTGCCGCCGTCGACGAACTTCCAGGCGTTGCCCTGGTAATCGACCGTCGAGGTGCCTTGGCAGGTGGTGCCAGGTCCTGCCGCGCAGTCGTTCTGCCCCTTCAGGGCGACGCCAAAGCACTTCTCCTTGCCGGCATCCATCGCTGCCTTGGCCTCTGCCTCGGACAGCGGCGCGGCCGTCGCAAAAGAAGCAAGAGCCGTGGCAACGGCGCCGGCCAGGAAGGCCGCGCTCACGGTTGATCTTGTTGACATGATTTCACCTCCGATTGGGTTGTTGCGCGCGCCATTCCTCAAGCGCGCATTGGTCAGTTCGGTCCGGAGGTTCCCTGCGTTACATCTTTTTGGAACACGACTTCGTGATCGCCAGGGGACTTGGCATGAGCAATATTTCGCCTGTCACGCCAAAGAGGCCGACCACAGGGCAACGAGCCGCCGGAAGGCACCGCCGTGTGAACAGCCCGTGTGGGGCGCCACGGAACCACCGCAATCCTGCGAGACCTTCCGACCAGTTTGGCGCATTATGGGGAGCAGGATCATGCTGGGCAGGATCGCCGAGTTCTTCATCTTCGGTGTCGTGCCGCTGGTCGTTGGTATACTGGTGGTGCCTGAGTTGTCCGTCGCCGCCGAGAAGACCCTGAAGGGCGAGGTGATGTATCGCGAGCGCATCGCTCTGCCGCCCAACGCCGTGCTTTCCGTGCAGCTTGCCGATGTCTCGCTGGCCGACGCGACGGCCGCTGTCATCGGCGAGCGCAAGGTGGCGCCGGCCGGCCAGGTGCCGATCAAGTTCGAGATCAGCTTTGATCCCCAGGTGATCCGGCCCCATATGACCTATGCGCTGCAGGCGCGCATCACCGTCGACGACAGGCTGTTGTTCATCTCCGATATGCGCCACCAGGTCGATCCACTGAGCGACGCGCCGCAGACCATCATGCTGAAGATGGTGACGTCGAGCGAGCAGCCGGCGTCGGCCCCGGTGGTCGGGCAGATCTGGCTGATCGAGTATATCGACGGCATCGGTGTGATCGCCGAGCCGCAGGCGACGTTCAGGATCGACGAGGCCGGCAAGGCCGGCGGCAGCGGGCCTTGCAACGTCTACTTCGCCACCGCCAAAGTCGATGGTTCGACGATTGCGATCAGTGACATCGGTTCCACCTTCAAGGCCTGCGCGCCCGAGACTATGGCCGAGGAAAAGGCGCTGTTCGAGGCGCTGGCCAAGGCGGCATCGTATCACGTCGACGCCGGCAAGCTCATCATCGTCGACAAAGACGACCGCGTCATCCTGCGCTTCAACGCCGCGAGCTGATAACCGGTTTCGGTTTTTGAGCATCATGCGCAGTTGGCGGGTGTCGGCGCCCGGCGTCCGGTGCCGGATCGCCGCAACGAAAAAGGCCGGCATTGCGCCGGCCTTTTCCATATGACGTGGTGACTTATCGGCTCAGCCGACGATCTCGGTGTCCGAGAACCAGTATTTGATCTCCTGCGCGGCGGTCTCCGGCGCGTCGGAGCCGTGCACGGAATTCTCGCCGATCGACAGCGCGTGCAGCTTGCGGATGGTGCCTTCGGCGGCGTTGGCCGGGTTGGTGGCGCCCATCACGTCGCGGTTTTTGGCAATGGCGTTCTCGCCTTCCAGCACCTGCACGACCGTTGGACCCGACGACATCGAGTCGACCAGTTCGCCGAAGAACGGACGATCCTTGTGGACGGCGTAAAAACCTTCCGCCTCGCGGCGGCTCATCCACACCCGGCGCGAGGCGACGACGCGCAGGCCGGCTTCTTCGAGTATCTGGGTAATGGCGCCGGTGAGATTGCGCCGGGTTGCGTCCGGCTTGATCATGGAAAAGGTGCGTTCGAGCGCCATGGGGTCGTCCTTGTGATGGAGGGTGGAATTCACGGTGGCGGGCTCTATACAAGCCGCCCGCCGGCTTGCCAAGGGGCTGGCGCTAATGCATCTCGCGCCAAAGTGCGCAGTGGTTTTGCGATAACGACATGCATAAAAACAAGAACTTAAGCGCGTCGCCGACGCGCTTTAACCGCCGCAAGCGTGTCGCCGTTAGCCAAAACCAATGTTGTCATAACTGCATCTCGATCGTCAGATTGGCCGTGTCGCCAGCCCGAAGGCCTTCGCGGACCCGCACCGCCGTCTTGATCGGCAACAGCAGGCTGCCGGATTTCTTGTCGGGAAACAGCGATGTTCGCCATCTGGTCTGGCCGATGACGGCTTCCACGCCAAGCGAGCCCCAGGGCCGTGCCATCCCCGCCATTGCCGTCTTGATCCGTGCCCCAAGCTCCGGCGGCAGCGTCACGAAATGCCAGCCGCCCTTGCCTGGATAGACCCAGATCTCGGCCTGCACGTCGTAGCAAAACATTTTGTGCCCTTCCTCAGATCAAGGCCGTCACGGCTGGCTTTGCATGGTGTCTTGTCGGCAACGCCGACGATCGGCGAAATCATCCTGATATCCATTCTTCCCTGCAAATGAGGATGGCAGCGTTGCCGTTGCACTACCGCCTTATCACCATCGAAGCGCGCCGGACTTCCCAGCCTTCCCGCTCCAGTTCCGGCACGCTGTGGTTCTCGCAGGGGTAGCCGACGCAGAAGTAACCGATCAGCGTCCACTCCGGCGGCGCGTCCAGGATCGTCGCCATTTCGGCCGGGTCGAGGATCGAGACCCAGCCCATGCCTATTCCTTCGGCGCGCGCCGCAAGCCAAAAAGTATGGATCGCCATCACCGCCGAATATTCGATGGTCGCGGGCATGGTCAGGCGGCCGAGCCCATGTCCCTGTTCCGTCCCGCGGTCGGCGAAGACCGCGAATTGACAAGGCGCCTCGTTCAGGCCGGCAAGCTTCAGGCGCGCATAGAGCGCGGCGCGTTCGCCGCCGAACGATGCGAGCGCCTCCGCATTGCAGCGCTCGAAGCAGGCCCTGACGGCGCCGCGGCACGCCGCACTCTCGACCACGACGAAACGCCAGGGCTGGCTCAGCCCGACCGAGGGCGCAAGGCTGGCGAGGTCAACCAGCCGCTCCAGCACGCCTTCGGGGAGCGGTGTCGGCCTGAATCGCCTGACATCCCGCCGCCACAGGAAGAGGTTGACCAGATCGGCGCGAAAATCGTCCGGGAATTCCGGGTCTGACGTCATGGTGTCGTGCTGCCTTTGCCAAGGGAGTAGGGCAGTAAGGAAGTAGGGCAGTAGGGCAGTAGGGCAGTAGGGGAGTAGGAATGCGCGCCGCCGCTACTTCCTTAGTCCCTACTGCCCTACTGCCCTATGCCGCGGCGGCAGCCGCCGCCACCTTGCGGCCGAGCCCATTATGCAGGTCGAGGCAGCGCTCGAACCACTGCGCCACCACATCGCTGTCGTCGAGCAACCGGTAGGGTGAGGCGATGCGCGCCCATTGCAGCGCGCCGAAGACGATGTAGTCGGCAAACAGCGGTGATTGGCCGCCGATGAACGGCTGATAGGCAAGCATCGAGCGCAATGGTTCCAGCGAGGTACGGAAGGCACCAAGGCCGGCGTCCCGCGCCGCCACCACCTCTTCCAGTCTCTGGCCGAAGCGCTGCTCGCGGTTTTGGCGAAAATAGGCGGCGTTGGCCTCGTCCTGCATGGCGTGCAGGTCCATGATTGCCGCAGTGGTGACATAGGGGTGGATGGTCAGTTGCGACCAGCGTTCGACGAAGCGCGCCATCGCCTTGCCGCCGTCGCCGCAAAACAATGTCGGTCGCTCTGGATAGGCCTCGTCGAGATAGAGCGCGATGGCGAAAGAATCGGCGACCACCTTCTCGCCGTCGCGGATCACCGGAACGAGTTTTGAAACGCCGCCTTCAACGGTGGGCACTTCGAGAAAGCGTGTCGGCACGGTTGAGATATCGAGGCCCTTGTGGGCAAGCGCCATCGTCGCCTTCCAGCAATGCGGGCTGAACGGACGGGCGCCATCGCGTCCGACGAGATCATAAAGCAGAATGGTCATTGGCGGCAGCTTCCCTGCGGTCTACTAGAGCGACGTTCGGGCCTTGCGGTAAGCACCCGAAACGGGGTCTCGCGGGCCGGAGAAAACGATGAAACAGCACTTCATGATGTTTGCGGCCTACAATCAATGGGCCAATAGCCGCATCTACGATGCCGCCGCCGATCTCGACGAGGAAGATTTTCACCGCAACGTCGGGGTCTTCTTCGGCTCGATGATGGGGACGCTCAACCATGTCCTGACTGCCGATCGCATCTGGATGAGGCGCTTTACCGGCGAGGGCGACGCGCCGGCCAGGCTCGACACGGTCCTGCACCGCGCCCTGCCGGGCTTGCGGCTGGCGCGCGAGGCCGAAGACAAAAGGATCGTCGACTGGGTTGGGGCGTTAAGCGACAAGGCTTTGTCCGGCCGCTTCTCCTACATGACCGTCTCCGACATGCGCACCGTCTCGCAGCGATTGGCGCCGGCGCTTGATCATTTCTTCAATCACCAGACCCATCACCGCGGCCAGGCGCACGCGATCCTGACCATTCTCGGCCGGCCTTCGGTGCCGCTCGACCTGACGCTGTTCCAGCGCAGCGAAGAGGGCCGCGCCTACGCATGATTTGGGATCATCCGGATCGAATTGACAGGAAAGCCCGTCGAAGACGAACAGCAACTTCGACGGGCTATAGTCGCAAAACAGGCCTGGCCAGTCAGGCGGCGTATCCGCCCTGGCCGCGGGAGATCGGCTTGACCGAGACTGCCGGCTGCGCCGAGGGCCAGAGAATGCCTGCCGAAACTGCGAAGGTGGTCAGGGCGTCGCGCGCGGCCTCGGGCGAGATCTCGCCAGCGCGTGCCGCCTCGCAGGCCTTCACCGCCGCGCCATAGCTCAGGCGTCGCCGCGATGGCGGGAACTCGGTCAGGAACTCATGCATGTCGAACAGCGAAGCGATCATGCGCTTATGGCCGGCGCCGACGGTTACGGCGACCGGGGTGAAAAATGTCTTATCGTGCATTCTGGCCTCTCGAATTGGGCGGAGGTGACGGGCGGACGCCGCTCTCCGACCGGGGGTAGGACGCCCAGAAACGCGGATTGCGGCATCAGGTTCCATGTTGCCGAAATTTGATTTTCGCCACCAGGCTCCGTGGCATGAGCGTCGTGCCGAAGAGCGGCCTATTTCCACATGTCGCGCATGCGGGCGCCAAGGTCGACGCGCACTTGCGGCTGGCGGCGCGGATCATCCGTGGCCTGGACGCTCGCCCACGATGTCTGTTCGAAGGCGCCGAGGATCGAGGCCGGGATGAAGCGGGTGCGCGAGGCGTAAACATGGCGATCGCCGCGCGCCGCCTGGCCGTGGACGAAAAAGCGCTGCGGCATGACCAGGTGCAGGCCGTCCTTGGCCCGCGTCATCGCCACGTAGAGCAGGCGGCGCTCCTCGTCGATATCCTCCTTCGAGCCGACGGCGAGATCGATCGGGATGCAGCCGTCGACGGTGTTGAGCACGAAGACGTTCTTCCATTCCTGGCCCTTGGCCGAATGGATGGTCGACAGGATCAGATAGTCCTCGTCGCGATGCGGCGGCCCGGCCTCGTCGCTGGTTGCATCCGGCGGATCGAGGGTCAGCTCGGTGAGGAAACGCTCGCGCGAGGCATAGCCCGAGGCGATCTGCTCGAGCTGCAGAATATCGGCCCGGCGTGTCGTTGCGTCCTCGTGGATGCGGTCGAGATGCGGCTCATACCAGAGCCTGACCTGTTCGAGGTCAACAGGCCATTTTCCCGACCCGGCGCGAAGCTGCGAGAACAGCGCGACGAAACCCGGCCAGTCGTCGGCGGCGCGTTGCGGCGGCCGGTAGCGCGCCAGCCCCATCGCTTCGTCGAGCGACGTCGCCATGGTGTCGACGATCTGCGAAGCCGCCGAAGGGCCGATGCCGGGCAAAAGCTGCAGCACGCGAAAACCGGCGACGCGGTCGCGCGGGTTCTCCGCGAAGCGCAGCACCGCCAGCACGTCCTTGACATGGGCGGCGTCGAGGAACTTCAGCCCGCCGAACTTGACGAACGGGATGTTGCGGCGCGTCAGCTCGATCTCCAGCGGCCCGCTGTGGTGCGAAGCGCGAAACAGCACGGCCTGCGCCTTCAGCGCCGTGCCGGCCTCGCGCTCGGTCAGGATCGCCTGGCAGACGTAACTCGCCTGCTCGGCCTCGTCGCGGACGCTGACCAGCATCGGTTTTTCGGTCGATTTGCGCTCCGACCAGAGGTTCTTGGTAAAGCGCTCCGAGGCCTCGCCGATCACCGCATTGGCGGCGGCCAGGATGGTCTCGGTCGAGCGGTAGTTGCGCTCCAGCATGACGATCTCGGCCGGCCGGGCGAACTGTTTTGGAAAGTCGAGGATGTTGCGCACTTCGGCGGCGCGAAACGAATAGATCGACTGCGCATCGTCGCCGACCACCGTCAGCCCGGATCCGTCCGGCTTGAGCGCCGCGAGGATCGAGGCCTGCAGCCGGTTGGTGTCCTGGTATTCGTCGACCAGCACATGGTCGAAACGCCCACCCAGATGCGCCGATATCTCCGGCTCGCCGGCCATCTGCGCCCAGTAGAGCAGCAGGTCGTCGTAATCGAGCACGTTCTGCGCCTGCTTGGCCTCGACATATCGGGCGAACAGCGCCTTAAGCTGTTCTGCCCATCCCGCGCACCAGGGAAACACCGAACCCAAAACTTCGCCGAGCGGCGCCTGCGCGTTGACGGCACGCGAATAGATCGCCAGGCACGTGCCCTTGGTCGGAAAACGGCCTTCCGTCTTCGAGAAGCCTAGTTCGTGCCGGGCGAGGTTCATCAGGTCGGCCGAATCCTCGCGGTCGTGGATGGTGAAGGCCGGATCGAGGCCGATCTCCAGCGCGTAGTCGCGCAGCAGCCTGGCGCCGATGCCGTGAAACGTGCCGGCCCAGGTAAGCGCATCGGTGATGATGGAAGCGTCGCGGCCGAGCACCTCGCCGGCGATGCGCTCGACCCGCTTGGCCAATTCCGATGCGGCGCGACGCGAAAACGTCATCAAAAGGATGCGCCTGGGGTCGGCGCCCCTGACGATCAGATGCGCGACGCGATGCGCCAGCGTGCTGGTCTTGCCGGAGCCGGCCCCGGCGATCACCAGCAGTGGCCCGGCGACCTTGCCGTCACCATGCTCGACGGCAACGCACTGCTCGGCATTCAGCTTTGCGAGATAGGCAGGCAGGAAGGTCGAATCATGGGCAGCGAGGTTCATTGCCCATCAAGCATCGTTTCTGCTTTGTTCGCAACGCTTTCGTACGTGCGTCCGATGCTTCCGATCCTACTGGCGCCCCACCGACGAACCGAAACTAGCGCTGCGGCTCGACGCCCATCGCCGCTGACTGCCGCGGCAGCGACTTGTCGTCATCGGGAGGCGGCAGCAACAGCGGATCGAAGTCGTCGGGCACTTCGTCGACGATTTCCCTGACGATGCGGTAGGCCACATAGACGGCGGCCCCGGCTATGATCAGACGGATCATGATTTTCTCCATTGGTGTGGACCAACCGAGGAGTCCGCGTTTTGTTCCCCTCTCTCGTTTTGTTCCCCGGTTCCAAAACGTCCCAAGCTCTTGCCCGAGCGTGCAACCAAATCGGCACCGTCTCGTTTGCCCGGTGACAGGAGGTTGCGATGAACAAGCTCTCAACTTTGCTGGCCCCGACCTGGCTCGTCTTGGCCGCAGCGCTGGCTGTCGCGGCCTGCGACAACAACATTCCACCGACAAAGGCTCCCGGCGCCGATCAAAACCCGCAGGTCGACCCTGCGCCCAACTCAACGCCAGGCGATGATCAACCCGCCGCGCCGCCGGCGCAGTGAAAGCTGTAGGAAAGATGGCCGGCGCCGCTTGGGAGGGGAGCGATGACGCCGGCCAGGCGGGTATCAGGTCCGCCGCACACCTAGACATAGCTGAGTCTTGCCTTTGCGTCATGACGCGATAGCCGAAGACGACCGCCTTGCACCGGCAATTAACTGACAAATGCGCAGTTTTCGGCTGAGAAGCCGGTGCTCGCCAGGCGCCACTCTATCGCAGCCGGTTCCCGGCCCAGCCCGGAGCTGGTCCTTTGATCCGGCGAGGCCGGCGATCGGATCAATCGTCTTCTTTCTCCGCCCGCGGCACCGGGCAACCTGCCGCTGGCGGCCATTTTCATGCCTTATGCGGCCAACCGGTGCTCGAGGTCTTGCGAAGCGCTGACGTCCCGTGCAAAAGCGCGGCCATGCTGATCATCAACGACCTTTCGCTCCGCATGGCCGGACGCCTGCTTCTTGACCATGCCTCGCTGACCTTGCCGGCCGGCAGCAAGGCAGGGCTTGTCGGCCGCAACGGCACCGGCAAGACCACTTTGTTCAAGGCGATCACCGGCGACCTCGCCTCCGAGACCGGCTCGATCGGCCTGCCGAAGAACACGCGCATCGGCCAGGTGGCGCAGGAGGCTCCCGGCACCGAGGAGCCGCTGATCGAGATCGTGCTCAAGGCCGACCTCGAACGCTCCGCATTGCTCGATGAGGAAACGACGGCGACCGATCCGCACCGTATCGCCGACATCCACATGCGGCTGGCCGATATCGACGCCCATTCGGCCGAGTCTCGTGCCGCCACCATCCTCGCCGGCCTCGGCTTCGACGACGCCGCCCAGCGGCGGCCGGCCTCGTCGTTCTCCGGCGGCTGGCGCATGCGCGTCGCACTCGCGGCGGTGCTGTTTGCCGAGCCCGATCTGCTGCTGCTCGACGAACCGACCAACTATCTCGACCTCGAAGGCACGCTGTGGCTGGAAAACTACGTGTCGAAATATCCGCACACAGTGCTGCTGATCTCGCACGACCGCGACCTGCTCAACCGCGCCGTCAACTCGATCGTCCATCTCGACCAGAAGAAGCTGACCTTCTGGCGCGGCGGCTACGACCAGTTCGAGCGCCAATTCACCGAGCAGCGCGAATTGCAGGAGAAGGGCAGGGTCAAGCAGGAAGCCGCACGCAAGCACATGGAGTCCTTCGTCGAGCGCTTCCGCGCCAAGGCTTCCAAGGCGAGACAGGCGCAGTCGCGCATCAAGGCGCTGGAGAAGATGAAGCCGATCGCCGCGATTGTGAACGACAACGTGCGGCCGTTCTCCTTTCCCGAGCCGGTGAAGACGGTGGCCTCGCCGATCATTGCGCTCAACAACGTCAATGTCGGCTATGTCGAGGGTGAGCCGATCCTGAAGAAGATGACGCTGCGCATCGATGCCGACGACCGTATCGCACTGCTCGGCGCCAACGGCAACGGCAAGTCGACCTTCGCCAAATTGCTGTCCGGCCGCCTGAAGCAGGAGACCGGCACCATGACGGTGGCGCCCGGCCTGAAGGTGGCGATCTTTGCCCAGCATCAGCTCGACGATCTCCGACCGAGTGAAAACGCCTATGAGCATGTCCGCCGGCTGATGCCGGAAGCACCGGAATCGAAGGTGCGCGGCCGTGTCGCCCAGTTCGGACTGACCACCGAAAAGATGAACACCGCCGCCAAGGACCTGTCGGGCGGCGAGAAGGCGCGGCTGTTGATGGGCCTGTCGGCGTTCGAGGGGCCAAACCTGTTCATCCTCGACGAACCGACCAACCATCTCGATATCGACAGCCGTGAATCGTTGATCCATGCGCTGAACGAGTTTCCCGGCGCCGTCATCCTGATCTCGCACGACCGCCATCTGCTCGAGTCAACGGCCGACCGGCTGTGGCTGGTCAAGGACGGGACGGTCAATCCTTTTGACGGGGACCTCGATGATTACAAGACGCTGGTCACCGGCGTGGCCGGCGACCGCCGCGGCAATCGCGAGGCCGAAAAGGCCTCGAAGGCCGACCGCCGCCGTGACGCGGCAGCGCGCCGCGCCGCCTTCGAGCCGCTGGCCAAGGAGATCCGCGCCACCGAAGCGCTGATGGACCGCATTCGCAAGCGCATCGACTTGATCGAGGACGAACTCGCCAATCCGGCGGTCTACGAAAAGGACCCGTCGACGGCGACACGGCTGGCCAAGGAGCGCTCGCAACTGGCCCAGACACTGGCCGGCCATGAGGAAAAATGGCTGTCGATGTCGGCAGAGTATGAGGAAGGCACGGCGGAGTAGCGCGTGATCTCCCCCTTGAGGGGGGAGATGCCCGGCAGGGCAGAGGGGGTCGTCTCGCGTAGATCGCCAGCGTCTTACTTCGTCGCGAAAGATGTCGGCGCTCCACGCGCCGCGACCCCCTCTGTCGCTTCGGCGACATCTCCCCCTCAAGGGGGGAGATAGGCGCTTGCGCGATCTGGCCCTACACGCCGTGTCCGGAACCCGCTAATCTCGCCCCATGAATCAGCACGCCAAGCTCAGGATCGGCCATTCGGCCTGTCCGCATGATTGCCCGTCGACCTGCGCGCTCGAGGTCGAGCTGCTCGACAGCAAGCGCATCGGCCGCGTCCATGGCGCCAAGGCAAACAGCTACACGGCTGGCGTCATCTGCGCCAAGGTCGCCCGTTATGCCGACCGCGTCCATCATCCCGACCGCTTGCTGAAGCCGCTGATCCGGGCGGGCGCCAAGGGTGAGGGCCTTTGGAAGGACGCGAGCTGGGAGGCCGCACTCGACCTGGTCGCCGAAAAATTCATCGCGGCCGAGGCAAGATATGGCTCGGAGACGGTCTGGCCCTATTACTATGCCGGCACGATGGGGCTGGTGCAGCGCGACGGCATCGAGCGGTTGCGCCATGCGAAAAAATACTCCGGCTTTTTCGGTTCGATCTGCACCAATCTGGCCTGGACCGGCTGGATGATGGGGGCCGGCGCGCTGCGCGGTCCCGACCCGCGCGAGATGGCCAAGTCCGACTGCGTAGTGGTCTGGGGCACCAATGCCGTGGTCACCCAGGTCAACGTCATGACCCACGCGATCAAGGCGCGCAAGGAGCGCGGCGCCAAGATCGTCGTCATCGACGTCTACGAGAACGCGACGATGAAGCAGGCCGATCTCGGCCTGGTGCTGAAGCCCGGCACCGACGGTGCGCTGGCCTGCGCGGTGATGCATGTGCTGTTCCGTGACGGCATGGCCGACCGCGCCTATTTGGCAAAATACACCGACGATCCGCACGGTCTGGAAGCGCATCTTCAGACGAGGACGCCGCAATGGGCGGCTGATATCACCGGGCTTTCCGTCGATGAGATCGAGGCCTTCGCCCGTCTCGTCGGCACGACCAAGAAAACCTATTTCCGCCTCGGCTACGGTTTTTCGCGGCAGCGCAACGGCTCGGTCAACATGCATGCCGCCGCCTCGATCGCCGCGGTCACCGGCTGCTGGCAATATGAGGGCGGCGGCGCCTTCCATTCCAATTCGGGCATCTTCAAGCTGAACCAGGAACTGCTGGAAGGCACGCGGATGCGCGACCCGGCGATCCGCCATCTCGACCATTCGCGCATCGGCCCGGTGCTGACCGGCGCTGAGGATGCGCTCTATGGCGGCCCGCCGGTGACGGCGCTGCTGATCCAGAACACCAATCCGGTCAATGTCGCGCCGGAGCAGCGGCTGGTGAAGCAGGGTTTTTTGCGCGACGACCTGTTTTCCTGCGTGCACGAACAGTTCATGACCGACACCGCAAAACTCGGAGATGTCGTGCTGCCGGCGACGATGTTTCTAGAGCATGACGATATCTACAAGGGCGGCGGCAATCAGCACATCACGCTCGGGCCGAAGTTGATCGACCCGCCGGAAGGGCCGCGCAGCAACCATTTCGTCATCGAGGAACTCGGCAAAAGGCTCGGTGTTGGCGACAGGCCTGGCTTCGGCATGACCGAGCAGCAGCATATCGACATCATTTTGGGCAAGCGCGGGCTGGGCAGTTTTTCGAGCCTCAAGGAACAAAAGTGGCTCGATTTGCAGCCGGCTTTCGAACCGGCGCATTTTATCGACGGCTTCGGCCACGCGGACGGAAAATTCCGCTTTCGCGCCGACTGGACCGGGCAGGCGGCGCCCAACCGGCCGCCGAAATGCATGGGCCTGTTCGGGCCGGTGGCAAGCCTGCCGGAATTTCCCGACCACGTCGATCTGATCGAGGTGGCGGATGCTGCGCATCCGTTCCGGCTGGCCACCTCGCCGGCGCGCAATTTCCTCAACTCGACTTTTTCCGAGACGCCGGTGTCGATGGCCAAGGAGGGCCGGCCGGAACTGCTTTTGCATCCGGACGATGCGGCAGCCTATGGGCTGGCCAATGGCGACCGCGTCGAGATCGGCAATGCGCGCGGCGAAGTTGTGCTGCACGCAAGATTGTTCGACGGCGTCAAGCGCGGTGTCGTGGTGGCCGAAGGCATCTGGCCCAACAGCGCCCACGAGCGCGGCGAGGGCATCAACGTCCTGACCGGCGCCGACGCGCCGGCGCCCTATGGCGGTGCGGCGTTCCACGACAACAAGGTGTGGCTGCGCCCGGCAAAGTGAAGCGTCGGAACGATATGCCCAACCAGCCGTTTTTGCGTGGCGGTGGAGACATGGTGATGGCAGAAGCGTTGGCAGCGCCGGCCCCCGTTGGAAGGACGCTTTCGCCCGGCGAACTCGTGACCACGATGGCGCATTTTCATCGCGCCGAGATTCTGCGCATGACGGGGTGGCGCGACCGCCTCGACCGGACGAGCAATTGGGCGATAACGGTCGTCGCGGCAATGTTGTCCATCTCGCTTTCGACGGCCAGCGCGCATCACGGCGTACTGCTTTTTGCCATGCTGCTTGTCCTGTTGCTGCTGTGGATAGAAGCGCGGCGATATCGCTTCTTCGACGTTTACCGGGCCCGAGTGCGCCAGTTCGAACGGCACTATTTCGCGCAGATATTCTCGCCGCAGCCGGACTTCGCGTCAGATTGGCTGTTGGTCGTCGGCGAAAGTCTGCGCACTCCAAAATTCCTCATTTCGCAACGAGCGGCGTTGGCGCGCCGTCTGCGTCGAAACTACATCCACATGCTGCTGATCCTGCTGTTGGCCTGGATCCTGAAACTGTCGACCCCCAGTCTTCTAACCGAAGGTGTCCGCATCGACTTCGTCAGTTCGGTGCGCGAGGCGGTTGCCGGCGCTGCTCTGGGGCCCATTCCCGGCCTGGTCATCGTCGTGCTGGTCGCCGCCTTCTATGCCGGCCTGCTGGTCACGGCGTTCCTGACCGCCAGCGACGACGGCGAGCTCTCCTTTGGCGACGTGCACGTCTAGGGCGGCAGCGCAAAACCGGTAGATCTGCGATTTCAGCTGTGCAGGGAATCGAACCGATCGGTTCGTTTTTGTTGACGCATTGTGCAAGACCAAGTGAACGTCGGCTCAGCGAATGGCCGGGCCACGCGGCAGAAATATTCGCCTAACGCATTGAGAAGCAAGTCAAAGATTGTGGCGAAGGAAGCCTTTTGGCGGATTTCAAGCACCCGGTTCAGGGCGTAGCCGTATCATCTTTGTGATTGGAAATTGCTGCAGGGCCAGCCCACCTCGGGGTGGTCCGAGCGACGCGAAATCCTCCCAAGGCACGCCACCAGACGGACAACAACACTGAAAGTATGAAAGTACTGGAGTACCTGAAATGACCAAGATTGCTCTCACCGCTGCCGCCAGCCTCATTGCCGCAGGCAGCGCCTTTGCCGGCAGCGACCACTATGGTTCGGACGGCGCCAATCAGCCGGCCGCGCCTGTTGGCAATGCGGCTGTTGGAAATATCGACAACACGTTCACGGACTCGATCCGCAAGCCGTTTACGGCGGAGCACAATACCGTCAATACCAACGCGACGACCCAGCCCGGCACGACTGAACCGGTCGTGCCTCAGTCCGGCCGGGGCAACTGGGGCCGCTAAATCCTCAAGCTGCGGAACGCAAAGAGCGGCGGGCTTGGCCCGCCGTTCTTGCTTTTGCATATCAAGTCACAGCCCTCGTTTAGCGCAGATCCTTCGGCCAGACGCAGTGTGTCAGCCGCGCATCGCCGAGGGCCAGCCGCGCCCAGTCACCGTCGAAAACGAAGCGGGCGAGCGCTGCCGTCGGGAATTTTTCTTCAAGCTTTTTGAGTGCTGCGGCATCCGACCCGGCGCCGGCAAGTCGGCGCGCGAATTCCTCCAGGCCGGGATTATGGCCGAGCACCAAGAGACTGCTCGTTGCCGCATTTGCCTGCCGGACCTTGGCGAGAACGTCTGCCGCGCTGGCCTCGTAGAGCGCCTGGACGAATTTGGCCGGCGTTTTCGCGGGCAGTTCCGCCGAGACCAGCCGCCATGTGTCGCGGCTGCGCAGCGCCGGCGATACCAGCGCCAGATCGGGCAGCCAGCCCTGGCTGGCCAGTTCGCGACCGACCAGCGGGGCGGCCTTCAGCCCGCGCCCTGAAAGCGGCCGGTCGAAGTCGATGAGGTCTGGATCGTCCCAGCTCGACTTGGCGTGACGCAGAACAAGGAGTTGCTTCATGAGTTCAATTTAAGACCAAGGAATGTCGGGCTGAAAGTCTTTCCCATATCCGCCGCCATGTTTTGTGCCCATGGCGGTATCAAGGTCGCCCAAAGCGCACCAAAGATGAACAAACCTACGCGCCGTTCATCCCTATCCCACCTGACCGAAATGTCTGCTTCAGCAATGGCCCAATCGCCCGATCGAATGTGAATTGCATCGATGACAGAACCTGTTCGCCCGTCCTCGATTCGATACAGATAGAAGTATGCCGTGGCATTGGTTGGATCGTCCGCCTCATCATACTCGAAGGCACCCGCCAGATCACCTTTTGCCCGCATAGCGCAGTGGAAGAGATCCATTTGCCTGTCTGCATCTGTCAAAATAACGTTGAGACTTCGCGTGCGCCATGCACCACGCGCACGATCTCGACGCGCTGTTCGGCCAGGCGATAAAGCACGAGATAATTGCCGATCGTCAATGCTCGCACTTCGGCACCGATGTTGGGCTTTTGGCGCCGGATTCCGGGCCGGGCTGCGGACAATGAGGACGTCAGCCATTCCGCTGTTTTTTGCTGGCGTCGCTGAACCGGCTGTGCGCCTTCAGTTTGATGTCCTCGATGTCGAAAGGCGCGAACGGGCCGCTCCCCAGCCCTTCCGTCCAGGCTTTCCGCAGCCGTTCCGCTTCCGCCTCGCGCAAGGGCTGGCGAAGACGCCATTCGCGGAGCGCCTCGCGGATCACTTCGCTTGCCGAACCGTATTGCCCGCTGGCCACCGCGCCCTTGACCATGTCCAGCAGTTCCGGCGAAAGCGCCACGCTGAACTTTTCGACTGTCGCCATCAACCTGTCTCCTTGCCAACATGGTAGCAACATTTGCTACCATGTTGGCAAGGATGGTTCTCAGGGAGTGATGCGCGCCAGATGCTCGAGGTCGGTTTCCTCGCGCAGCGGATCGGGCGCCATGATCACGGAGGTGCTGTTGTCGGCATCGTCGGCGAAGTGGGCAAGCACGGTGCGGCCGCCTTCCATCCGCGCCTTGCCTTCGGCGACCAGCCCGAGCGCCAGCGGATAAAGCCGGTGCTCGGCCTTCAGCACGCGCGCGGCGAGCATGTCCTCATTGTCGCCGACCATCACCGGCACGGCAGCCTGGGCGATGATCGGGCCGTCATCCATGTCCAGCGTCACGAAATGCACCGTGCAGCCATGGATGCGTATGCCGGCGCGCAAGGCGCGCGCATGCGTATCCAGCCCCTTGAAGGCGGGCAGCAGGGCAGGGTGGATGTTGATCATCCGGCCCAGCCATTTCTCGACGAAGCGCACGCCGAGAATGCGCATATAACCGGCCAGCGCCACGATCTCGGCGCCGAACGAGACAAGTGCGGCGTCGATCGCCCCGTCATGCGCTTCCTTGCTGGTATAGTCGGCCCGCGAAATCACCTTGGTGGCGATGCCGCGCGCCGCCGCGATGCCGAGACCGGCGGCATTGGCCCGGTCGGAAATGACGCCGACGATCTCGGCCGGATAGTCCGGGTTGCTGGCCGCGGCGATCAGCGCCGTCATGTTGGAGCCGCGTCCCGAAATCAGCACCACGGTGCGTTTGCGCGCACTCATAGGCCGATCGCGCCCCGATAGATCACGCCGGCGTCGCGGCGCGGCACGATGCGGCCAATCGGCGTCACCGTCTCGCCGGCCTCCTGCAGCACGGCCGCGACCTGTGCCGCCTGGCCGGAGGCGACGGCGAGGATCATGCCGACGCCGCAGTTGAAGGTGCGCATCATCTCTTCCGGCGCCACGCCGCCGGTCTTGGCCAGCCATGAGAACACCGCCGGCACTTCGATGGCGTCGAGGTCGAGTTCGGCCGAAAAATCCTTCGGCAGGACGCGCGGGATGTTTTCCGGGAAACCGCCGCCGGTGATATGGGCCAGCGCCTTGATGCCATGCGTGTTACGGATCGCCTTGAGGATCGACTTGACGTAGATACGGGTCGGCTCGAGCAGCGCCTCGGCCAGCGTGGCTTCATCGTTGAAGGGCGCTGGATCGGTCCACGCAAGGCCGCTGGTGGCGACGATGCGGCGGACCAGCGAAAAGCCGTTTGAATGCACGCCCGACGAGGCCAGCCCCAACAGCACGTCGCCCTCGACGATGTCGTCGGTCGGCAGCAACTGGCCGCGTTCGGCCGCGCCCACGGCAAAGCCGGCGAGGTCGTAGTCGTTGCCGTGATACATGCCGGGCATTTCCGCCGTCTCGCCGCCGATCAGCGCGCATCGGGCCTGCCGGCAGCCCTCGGCGATGCCGCCGACGATCGCCGCACCCTGGTCGGGGTCGAGCTTGCCCGTGGCGAAATAGTCGAGGAAGAACAATGGCTCGGCGCCCTGCACGACGATGTCGTTGACGCACATGGCGACGAGGTCGATGCCGATCGTGTCGTGTTTGCCGGCATCGATGGCGATCTTCAGCTTGGTGCCGACGCCGTCATTGGCGGCGACCAGCACCGGGTCGGTGAAGCCGGCGGCCTTGAGGTCGAACAGGCCGCCGAAGCCGCCGATCTCGCCATCGGCGCCCGGCCGGCGCGTCGCGCGCACCAGCGGCTTGATCTTCTCGACCATGAGGTTGCCGGCATCGATGTCGACACCCGCCTCGGCATAGGTGAGCCCGTTCTTGCGCTTGCTCATCACTCTTTCCTGCTTTCCGGGGCTCTTCGCATGAACGGCTGCGCCTCGCAAGGATAACGGCTGGCTCAGGCATTTTCGGCATCACAAAATCGTGGACAGAGGCCTCAGGCAAATCTCCAACATTGGCGATGGCGAAGGCCTTGAAGATAGCCAATCTCTCCCACGAGCGGAGATTGGCAGCATCTGCGTCGCTCTCACTTGCCGTAGCCTCTCATCTCTATCATGTATCATCAAAACAGAAGCGACGGGACATGCGTTTGACCATCCCCAACATGATCACGATCATGCGTTTCGTGCTGGTGCCGGGCGTGGTGCTGGCCATGCTGCAGGGGCGCTGGGACTGGGCTTTCGCCGGCTTCCTGATCGCCGGCATTTCCGACGGCGTCGACGGCTTCATCGCCCGCCATTTCAACCAGTTTTCGCAGCTTGGCGCCTATCTCGATCCGATGGCCGACAAATTGCTGCTGGTCTCGGTGTTCGTGGTGCTGGGTTTCATCGGTGAATTGCCGCTGTGGCTGGTCGTCACCATGGTGTCGCGCGATGCGCTGATCGTCTGCGCCGTCGTTTTGTCCACCGTCATGGCCCACCCGGTCGAGATGAAGCCGCTGTTCGTGTCGAAGGCCAACACCGCCGTCCAGATCGGGCTGGCGGCGGTGGTGCTGGGCGAACTGGCCCTCGCCATCGATCTCGATCCGCTCAGGCCGGTGCTCATATTGCTGTCCGGGGTCTTGACCGTGGCTTCGGCCGCGGCCTATCTCGTGGCTTGGCTGAGGCATATGAGCGGCTATGGCGAAGGCTCCAAACCGGATACCTGACCAGAACATCGACGCGGCAGCCGAAGCTGCCGCTGCCGATGCGGCCGCGTCCGGCGTGTTTCGGCGCCAAATCCGCTTCTGGCTGATCAGCGCCATCATCCTCGCGGTCTTCCTCTATGTCTTCAGCGGCATCCTGCTGCCGTTCGTCGCCGGCATGGTGCTCGCCTACTTTCTCGACCCGGTCGCCGACCGGCTGCAGCGGCTCGGCCTGTCCAGGCTGATGGCGACGATTGTCATCCTGTTTGCCTTCATCGTCGTTCTGGTGCTGGCCTTCGTCATCCTCATTCCGGTGCTGGCTTCGCAGATGGCCGATTTTGCTAGCAAGCTGCCGGAATACCTGACCCGGCTGCAGAGCCTGATCACCAGCTTCGATCCGAGATGGCTGGAAGAGCAATTCGGCGTCGACGCCAATGGCCTGCGCGAAGGGTTGAACTCGCTGCTGACCTCCGGCTTCGGCCTGCTGACCACGGTGTTCACCTCGATCTGGAGTTCCGGCGTGGCGCTGGTCTCGGTGGTCAGCCTGTTCGTCGTCACGCCCGTCGTCGCCTTCTACATGCTGCTCGACTGGGATCGCATGGTGACGATTGTCGACAGCTGGGTGCCGCGCGATTATGTCCAGACCGTCAGGGCGATCGCCAACGACATCAACACCGCCACCGCCGGCTTTGTGCGCGGTCAGGGCACGCTGTGCCTGGTACTGGGTGCCATGTACGCCACCGGGCTGACGCTGACCGGTCTGAATTTCGGCATCCTCATCGGGCTGTTCGCCGGGCTGATCTCCTTTATTCCCTATGTCGGCTCGCTGACCGGGCTGGTGCTGGCTGTCGGCGTTGCCTTCGTTCAGTTCTGGCCGGACTGGACCATGGTCGCGGCGGTGGCCGGCGTGTTCTTCGTTGGCCAGTTCATCGAGGGCAACATCCTGCAGCCGAGGCTGGTGGGAAAAAGCGTCGGCCTGCATCCGGTGTGGCTGATGTTTTCGCTGTTTGCCTTCGGCGCGCTGTTCGGCTTCGTCGGCCTGCTGATCGCCGTGCCGGCGTCGGCCGCTGTTGCCGTTCTGGTGCGCTTTGCCATCGCCCGCTATCTCGAGTCGCCGCTCTACAAGGGCCACAACACCGAACCTGTGCCGCCGCTGCCGGCGCGTCGCCGCGGGAGCGGTGGGCCGCGCAGTTGAGCCAGATGCCGGACAACAACAAGATCGACCCGCCGCGCCAGTTGCCGCTCGATCTCGGCCACGGCACCGGCTATTCGCGCGACGAACTCGTCGTTTCCGGCACCAACAGCCAGGCGGTGGCGCTGGTCGATCACTGGCCCGACTGGCCGTCGCCGGTGGTCGTGCTCGCCGGTCCGGCTGGCTGTGGAAAAACCCACCTGGCGTCGATCTGGCGCGCCCGCGCCGGCGCAGTGAAGGTCGACGCCGGGCGGATCGGCGACTGCATCGCGAGCCTCGGCGCGCGGCCGGCCCTGATCGACGATGTCGATGCCGGTCCGGTCGATGAAGAGGGGCTGTTCCATCTGATCAACGCGGTGCGCGCGGCCGGCTCGACCTTGCTCTTGACCGCGCGGCGCTTTCCGTCCGCCTGGGGTGTCAGGCTCCCCGACCTCGCATCGCGGCTGAAGGCGGCGGCGATGGTCGAGATCCACGAGCCCGACGATCTCTTGCTGGCCGGTGTCATCACCAAACTGTTCGCCGACCGCCAGGTAGAAGTCGAGCCGCACGTCGTGCAATATCTGGTGCGCCGCATCGAGCGCTCGCTGGCCACCGCGATGCGCGTGGTCGAACGGCTCGACCGCACGGCACTGGAACGCAAGACGCCGATCACGAGGGCGCTCGCCGCCGAAACCGTCAGCGCCATGGATGAGGGGCAGGGCGAGTTCGAGATTTAGGCGGTGGGAGAACTTCCCTTCTCCCCTTGTGGGAGAAGGTGGACGCGAAGCGGCCGGATGAGGGGTGCTGGAAGAAATGAGGCGCTGGCGATCCTGTCGCAGTGCGCCCGATTTGGGCGAGGGTGTCCGCCAAGCTGGAACACCCCTCATCCGACCGAGCTTCGCTCGGCCACCTTCTCCCACAAGGGGAGAAGGAAAGAAGCTCCGGCCGGTGTCCCATTTCGGGAAACGTTGACTGGCATCTGCTTTGCATCTTCCAGCTTGCCGGCTAACCCCGGTCCTGATGCGTATCAAATCAGGTTGTAGGCTCGCCGGGAGATGGGCGGTTGGGGTTCTCTTCCCGGCGAGTTTGCCTTCAACGAGGGGTCGCCAGTGGCGTATTCGGAACTGGCAACCGCGCCATGGATAATAGCAGTCCCGCGCCGTCTTGGCCGTTATGATGGACCGTTGAATGGTCTATTCTCATTGCAAATATGGGCCAGGAGATGGTCCATAGAGGAGGGCAGATGCAGGTATCCGTTACAGACGCCAAGGGACAGCTGACCGAATTGGTGCGTTGGGCCGAGGCAGGTGACGAAATCATCCTGACCCGTCATGGTCATGCGGCCGTGCGCTTGGTCCGGTCAAGGCAGTGCCGGACAGGAAAAGCCGCCGGGCATTGCTGGAGGGGATGCGGGCATCCGGCGCCGCGAGGGCGAAGGCCGGGCCATCCGCCGCGCGAAGCCAGGATATCCTCTACGGCGATGATGGCCAGCCCGAATGGTCGTGGTCGATACCTCGGCGCTGATGGCGAATCGTTCTTGACGAACCGGAAAAGCTGATGCCTGCATCGCGGCGCTCAAGGCCGAAGACGACATCCTGATTTCCGCCGGCACGGTACTCGGAAGCGCTGATCGTCGCGGCGCGGCGCAAGGACCTAAAGCGCGTCGCGTGAATCCATTCAAATGCGGCGCGCTTCGGGTGCAATCCTGTTTTGCTGCCCGGTCGAGTCGGTCCGGTCGAAACTCGTCACAACCCAACTGTCACAACTCAGCTCCCGCCGCCGGGAAGGGCCGCTCGTTCCGCGCCGAAGCGCCTGCGGTAGTCGCCCGGCGCCAGGCCGGTTATCCTGGCGAACACTTTGCGGAAGGAGCCGGGATCGTCATAGCCGACATCCCAGGCGATCTGGTCGATGGATCGGGTCGTCGCTTGCAGCATCTCACGCGCCTTGCCGACGCGCAGGTGCTGGCAATACTCGGTCGGCTTGAGGCCGGTGGCGTTGCGAAAGCGGCGCAAAAAAGTCCGCTCCTCCAAGGCCGCATGCTCCGCCATGGTGGCAAGCGTCACGTCGCGCGCGCCTCTCGCCTGGAGCCAGTGCTGCACCTTGAGGATGGCCTCGTCGCCATGGTTCAGCCTGGGAGCAAAGGGGCTGTAGAAGCGTTGCTCGCGTCCCGGCGGGTCGACCAGCATGAAACGGGCGGTGTCCATCATGACGGTCGGCCCAAGCACCCTGTCGACGAGTTTCAGGCCAAGGTCGGTCCAGGCCATATAGCCGCCGGCGGTGATGATGTCGGCGTCGTCGATGACCAGCTTGTCGGCATCCAGTGCGATGTCGGGAAAGCGTATCGCCAGCGCGTCGCGATAGGCCCAGTGCGTGGTCGCCGCACGACCCGACAGCAGACCGGCCTCGGCAAGCACGAAGGCGCCGGCGCAGACCGAGCCGAGCGTCGCGCCGGCAGCGTGGCGGGCCCTGAGCCAGTCGGCATAGGGCGCGGCCGCCTCGCGAGCGATCGGATCGCCCAGGGTCGGAGGCAAGATGACCATGGCAGGTCCATTGTCGGGGCCGGGCTCGCTGTCGAAGCTGCGGATGACGGTTTGTCTCGCTTCCTGCCACTGCCAATGGCTGACGCGAAGCCTCAGCGCGTCCGGCGAACGGTCGGCAGCCAGCCGGTTGGCCAGCTGGAACAGGTCGGTCAGACCGAGAACTGCCGCTTGCTGAACGCCGGGATACACAACAAGCCCGATTTCGACCCGATCACGCCCCGCACGCATCTGTCAGTTTTGCCACGTTCAATGTCTGTTTTGCCAATATTCACCATGACTCCGTTGCAATAGCTTGTCCACAGAAGGAACGAACCTTCCCTCCACCAATCCAGCCAACTGCAGCAAGGAGCACGACGATGAGCACATTCACCACCCAGGACGGCACCGAGATTTTCTACAAGGATTGGGGCACAGGCCAGCCAATCGTGTTCCATCACGGCTGGCCTCTGAGCGCCGACGACTGGGACAACCAGATGCTGTTCTTCCTCGACAAGGGCTATCGCGTCATCGCGCATGACCGGCGCGGGCACGGCCGCTCGACACAGACCGCGACCGGCAACGAGATGGACACCTATGCCGCCGACGTCGCGGCTCTGGTCGCGCATCTTGATCTCAAGAACGCCGTCCATATCGGCCATTCGACCGGCGGCGGCGAGGTGGCGCGTTACGTGGCCCGCTACGGTGGCGAAGGACGCGTCGCCAAGGCGGTGCTGATCGGCGCGGTGCCGCCGATCATGCTCAAGACCGACAGCAACCCCGGCGGCCTGCCGATCGAGGTCTTCGACGGCTTCCGTGCCGCTTTGGTCGCCAACCGCGCCCAGTTCTACAGGGATGTGCCGGCCGGCCCGTTCTATGGCTTCAATCGCGAGGGCGCCAAGGTTTCGCAAGGGGCCGTCGACAATTGGTGGCGCCAGGGCATGATGGGCGGAGCCAAGGCCCACTACGACTGCATCGAGGCTTTTTCCGAGACCGACTTCACGGAGGACCTGAAGAAGATCGACGTGCCTGTCCTGATCATGCACGGCGATGACGACCAGATCGTGCCGATTGCCGACTCCGCTCTGCTTGCAGCCGGGCTCGTGAGGCACGGCACGCTCCAGGTCTACGAGGGCCTGCCGCACGGCATGTGCACCACCCACCCGGAGATCATCAATCCGGATCTCCTGGCGTTTATCCAGGGCTGACGCTTCGCAAGCTTCAGGCGGGCAGGCTCGGAAATCCGGACTGCTCGTCGGTCGCTTGGGTGCTTCGCCCGTCGCCGATGCTGTCCGGCGCAGCTGCGCCGGCAGCACGGCCGATCATCGTGCCGCTGGACAGCAACCTGGGTGTCTCAGGTGGCACTGCCGCGAAACCGTTGCGCCGGCCGGCATTTCCCACCCCGCTCTCGACTCGGGCCTGCCGTTTGTTCCGTTTTCATCTTTTAGGGGTTGCGCAGCCAAGTCCGGAACCCTATACGCCGCCAAGGACTCGGAGTGTAGCGCAGCCTGGTAGCGCATCTGGTTTGGGACCAGAGGGTCGGGAGTTCGAATCTCTCCACTCCGACCATCCATTCACCACGCTGCCGTTAACCCGGATAAAACGACCCCGCCGGGAAGATAACGCCCGGTGCGATCTCGGTCGTCCTGTCCACGGCCGTCACCTCGCGCCATCATCCTCGGTGGCCCGCCGTGAAGGGGGTACGGCAGGCTCGGCCTTGCCGCCGGCAGCATTGCGCAGTAATGACGGGAATACAGCGGCGGTGCCGCTTGCAGGTAGCAACGAGGTGTTCATGTCCGCGCGCATTTTCAGCCCAGCCAAAACCGCGATGCAGTCCGGCAAGGCCAAGACCGGCCACTGGGTGCTGGAATTCGATCCCGAGATGCGCAAGAAAATCGATCCGCTGATGGGCTACACCACGTCAGGTGACATGCGGAGCCAGATCAGGCTCACCTTCGACACAAGGGAAGAGGCGGTGGCCTATGCGGAGAAAGAGGGGCTGGCCTATCGCGTCGAGGAGCCGAAGGAATCCAAGCGCCGCCAGATTTCCTATGCGGAGAATTTCCGCTATGACCGCAGGACGCCCTGGACGCATTGACCGGCAAATGCCGGGCAGCCGTCCCAGCGCATAAATTAGCCGGCCTTGGCGTCGGCCAGCGGTCCCGTAGCTCAGCTGGATAGAGCACCGGCCTTCTAAGCCGATGGTCACAGGTTCGAATCCTGTCGGGATCGCCAGCATTTTCAGGGTCCATTCTGGGCTAGTATAGGCGATACGCTGATCGGCCCGCGTCCTCGCCCGGAGGCGCGGGCTTTCATTTTTCAGCCTGGTGCTAAGTGCGACTAGCTCCAGGTGCCTCGTCGAGGAGATTTGGACCTTTACTCACAGGCATCTGGCCGTCAGGAGTAAGCTTGTCCACTGCGTCGGGCAGTTCACTTGTGAGCCGGTCGAGAAGTTCCTCGCGGGACAATCCGGTTTGCTCGGCGAGATCGCTCAACGTTTGCGGGTCGATCGCTTTCTCGACTTGGTCGCGCTGAACGGGGCGATTCGATCCTGTACCAACCCAAGAATCGACTTGATCGCCCGCACCCGCATTCTTGAGACGCTCCAGGATGTCGCCGAGCCCGCCGGTGGAGCCAGCGTTTTTGGCATCTGTCGAGTTCCTGCCGGCGATTAACTCGCCGATCTTATCTCTGTTCTTGTAGGCAAGCAGGCCAAGCAAGGCTATGGCGACTTTTCCTATATCAAGGCTCATTTCGCACCTCCTTCCATGAAGCACGGACAAGGCATGCGGCTTTGAAAGGTTCCACGGTTATTTGCTGCTGGGCTGGTTTTCAGTTCGGTTAAGGGCGATGGGGCTTCCGGACAGGCCTCGCGCGGGCGGACTTGGTCAGCCGTGATTGTGGACCACCCGGAATGGCGGGTAGTCCCTTATCAGCGCAGGAAGGGACGTAGCTGCGCAGATCTCGGTTCATTCTTGGTCCAATCGTCAAAGTCCGGCCGGTTCCCTGGCTAACGACCGTTCGCTAGGAACGTGATGGAGACGGCGAAGACCGCAGCGAGTAACCAGCGGGCTTGGTGGACGCTATTTTCCATCGGCTCCTTGCGTGAGCTCACAGCTAGCAACTGCTACGAGCAGCCGCAGTTCCGGGTGGCGGGGTATCCGGGCTATTACGCGAAAACAGGTGAGACTTAGGTCCCGTCTCGAATCAGACCGAAGCCCAACCAAGGAACGTTTGCGGCTGCCTGAGGTTTGGTGAGCCTGGCGCGAAGACGATGCCGTTCAGCGCAATAGAGCTCACATCAAGGAGGCACTTATGAGTATGCGTCTTTCCACTGCAGCCGCTGGGTTTCTGTTGCTGGCCGGTATCGGCGCCGCTGCCGCTCAGGACGTAGTCATCGAGCCTGAACAGGAGACCGTCATCAGGGAATATGTCAAAAAGCAGCCGCTGGCATCGGTGAAAATCCCTGGAGTGGAGCTCAATATCGGCTCAACCTTGCCCGAAACCGTCGAACTTCATGAAGTCCCCGACACAAAATACCGTTACGTGGTGGTCGACAACCGGACCGTTGTGGTTGACCCGGGCACGCGCAAGATCATCAAAGTCATCGAATGAGCTAAGCGACTGGACCGGCCGTGCCGAAAGGTGCGGCGGGAAGTCGAGCGACGAGGAATGTGATCACCATGTCGAACCGTGAGATTGGAGCGTCGAAGGCGCTGCGAATACGCGTGGCTGACCTCGTTGAGAGGATGCGCGGCGCCCGGATTACCGAAAACGAACTGAAGACCTTTCGAAAGGTCGCAGCAGTCCTGGAGGACGGCAAGGGCAGAATCGATGCCGACGATTTGATTGCCGCATCCTTCGTCGTCGATCCGCCGGACTGACAAGAAGTGCTGCAATGTCCCTGTCTCCCAGCCTATTCTCTGTTGGCCTGACTTTCCAATGCCCGCAGTGCAACTTCACCGTCATCAAGAACGGCCGCTGGTTTCAGGTCGTTTCCCATTACAAGTGCGAGGGATGCGGACGCGAGATCCGGATTACCTATCCCGACAAGATTGCGATCTTCCAGAAGCACGCGCACTTGGCCATGCCGCCGGGAGCGCGGTAGCTGCGGCAGATGTGCAGACCAACTCCTTCATTGCCAACTCCTTCATTGAAAGTGAGCTCGAATTGCCGGACTCGAGCGCGAGTGTCATGGTGACCTAGATAAACCAGGTCGCCACCAGCCCCAAAGAGGCGGAAAAGATTGCGATCGTCGTAGCCCATCCCAGGGCGTTGGTTGTCCGGCTGTTGACCTTGTCTCCCATGATCCGCCGGTTGTTCGTCATCAGCATGATAAGAAGAAGCAGTGGCGGCGTGGAAAAGCCCTGCACGATACCGGACCAGACGAGCGCCTTCATTGGGTTGAAACCCAGGAAATTCAGGCCAACAGCAATCAGCGTGAAGGCGCCGATCGCGATATAGAACTTTGGCGCCTCACGCGGCTTGGCATGAAGGCTGTGCTCCCATCCAACCGCCTGCGCCAGATCGTATGCCGCACCTGTCGTCATGACCGGAACGGCAAGGAACCCGACCCCGATCACACCGGCCGCGAACAGTACGCCAGCGGCTGCACCAGCGAGCGGCTTGAGAGCTTCGGCTGCTTGAGCGGCGGTCTCGACGTCGTGCTCGCCGGCTTCATAGAGCGTAGACCCTGTCGACAGGATGATAAAGTACATGATGAGGTTGGAAAAAATCATGCCGATCAGGATATCGCGGCGGGAGCGGCGCAGTTCACCGTCGGTGGCACCCTTGCGCTTCCTCAGCGTCGTTCTCCCCTCGGCAATCTCTTCCTCCACCTCCTCATTCGACTGCCAGGTGTAGAGATAGGCTGAAAGGGTGGTGCCGATGATGGCCACCAGAATGGACAGGAACTCGCGGCTGAACTGGATTTTTGGAACAAGGGTTCCCCACAGCACGGCTGCCGCATCCGGCTTCGCCATGATGGCCGAGCCGACATAGGCAAGCAGGGCCAGCGCGAGCCAGCGGAAGATGTTGCGTATGAGCGTGTAAGAGCCCCAAAGCTGGAGAGCAAAGATAGCGGCCGCGACTACAACCACAATGAGGGGAATCGGAACAGGAAGGAAGATGTTGATGGATGCAGCCATGCCGCCGAGATCGGCGGCTGCTTCGATCGTGTTGCCGATCAGCACGCCCACCAGGACAGCCCAGAGCAGCCATCGGGGATAGGAGTCCTTGATCGCATGAAAGAGGCCGCGGCCCGAAACCTGTCCAAGCTTCGACGAGAGATACACGACCGTGTACATCATCGGCAGCGTTACAGGAGCGGTCCAAAGCAGGTCCGGGCCAAAGCGCGCGCCGGCACTTGCATAGGTGCCGATCGCCGAGCAATCGTCGTCGGCGGCGCCGGTGATAAGGCCGAGTCCAAGTGCTCGCCCTATGCCGTCCTTCTTGTCTTCCCGTGGTGAAGTGGCGTTACGATCGCGCTGCGTCATTGCGGCCACGCCGCGCAAAGAGCGTCACGCGCAAGCACGAGAAAAACGTCGCGAGCAATTATCCTATAAATGTACTGCAGCACGGGAGTGGGTATCATACCGGCAAACCTCTACCGCCGTTCCAACTCCGCAATCGGCTGCTTGTTCCCCGCGTCAGCCGAGTGTTCAGGGCATGATAGAGCCCACGATTTCAATGAGCTTGGGCATCTTCCAAGCCTTTCATCTTTTGACGGAACCCTTACCCGGCGTTTTACGAGATATTCTGCCGGTGTGATTGTCTGTTGGCCGATGGTGCGCCAGTCCAATGGTTCAACGCCGTGCGCGTCACATAAATGTTTGATGTTGCCAAAAGGCTTGCTCGATCGGATTGAGCTAGGGTGAGTATGGCGGCAGGAATCACAGCTTGCGCCGGCTGCCCTTAGGGCCTGGGGCAGGGCGGATCTGAACGGGGCTTTTCCACGAATGACTTTGATGGGCGCGGCGGCACTGCTGATCCTGATCCTGACCTATGCCGGCGTCGCCGTCGGCAGGTTCCCCGGCTTGCGCCTCGACCGGGCAGGCATCGCGCTGCTCGGCGGTGCGGCGATGATCGCCATCGGCGCGCTCAGCCTGGAGGATGCCTACCGTGCCATCAGTTTCGACACCATTACGCTGCTGCTCGGCATGATGATCGTCGTGGCGCATCTGAAGGTCTCGGGCGCCTTCCGTGCGCTCGGCGCCATTGCCATCGAGCATGCGCACGCGCCGTTCATGCTGCTTGTGATGGTGACGCTGCTGACCGGGGTGCTGTCGGCGTTTCTGGTCAACGACGCGATCTGCCTGGTCATGGCGCCGATCGTCGTCCACGTCACCCGCGTCATCAACCGAAACCCTGTCCCCTATCTGATCGCCACCGCCACAGCGTCGAATTGCGGCAGTGTCGCCACCATCACCGGCAACCCGCAGAATATGGTCATCGGCGCGCTGTCGGGGATTTCCTATCCGGCCTTTTCGGCGGCCCTGGCGCCGGTCGCGCTGTTCGGCCTCGTTGCCGTCGTCGTCATCGTGCGCTTCGTCTATCGCGCCGAGTTCGCGCGCAAGGCCGAACTCAGCCCCGAAGTCTATCGCGGCCGCATGTTGCCCGGCCAGGTACTCAAGGCGGTGGTGGTCTGCATCGGACTGGCGATCGCCTTCTTTGCCGGCGTTCCGGTCGCCAAGGCGGCGCTCATCGGCGGGGCCATTCTTCTCGTGACCCATGCCATAAAGCCGGCGCGCATCTACCGCGAGATCGACGGGCCGTTGCTGTTCATGTTCGCCGGCCTGTTCATCGTCGTCGCCGGCGCCGAGAAGACGCTGCTCACGCCCGACATCATAGCCTCGGCAAAAGGCCTCGGGCTGGACGACGTCTGGTGGCTGTCCGGCTTCACCGCGGTGCTGTCCAACATCATGAGCAATGTTCCGGCTGTGCTGGCGCTGCGGCCGTTCATACCCGGCCTGGAAGACCCCGAGCGCGCCTGGCTGGTCGTCGCCATGAGCTCGACGCTGGCCGGCAATTTCACGCTGCTCGGTTCAGTCGCCAATCTGATCGTCGCCGAGTACGCGCGGGTCTCCGGCACGCCTCTGTCGTTCGCCGCCTTCTTCAAGGTCGGGCTGCCGCTGACTCTGGTTACGCTGCTTGCCGGGACGGCGTGGCTGGCGCTAGGGTCTTAGGCCGCCGGCGCAGCAGGCAAGGCGATTTCAAGTGCAAGCCTGATCGGACTATTTGGCGTGGGTGGGCCAGAACGCCCAGATCAGCAAAGCTGCCAAAGCCAGCCAGAGCGCCACGACAAAGAACATTCCCGTCCTGCTTTGCGGGTGAGTTTCGGGCGCGGCCCCCCCCCCGCGGAAAAAAGGGAAAAACCGCCGCGGGCAAACACAGATTTGGCCGGTTTAGCCGCGCGGGGAGAATAAAAAGTGGGGGGCCAATACCCCCCCCCGGAAAAAAAA
>NZ_JBVVQQ010000007.1:236302-265780 GCF_055811135.1 Mesorhizobium sp. WSM4817
CCACCCCCCCAACCCCCCGGATCGGCCCCATAATAATAAACCTGCCGCCGGTGTGGTGGGGGTGGGGGGGGCGCGGGGCCCCCCCCCCCCTAAACTCGTCCATCAGCGACGGCGGAACAAGCCTTATGGCCAGGATTACGCCGAGCGGTACTATGACTAGGTCGTCGACATAGCCGAGCACCGGAATAAAATCCGGGATCAGGTCGATTGGGGAAAGCGCATAGGCGGCCACCATCCCCGCCACGAGTTTCGCGGACCAGGGCACCCGAGGATCGCGTGCGGCGAACCACAAGGCGACGACATCGAGCTTGATGTCGCGCGCCCGGCTCTTTGCCGCTTCCAGCCATGCTTTCATAGGGTTACTTTAGCACAGATTGCCGTCCGCCTGCATTCGAGCGGCGGTCGCTGGTCGTAGAAAGACTAGACCAGACCGTCCGTGGCGCGTCCCAAAGGATGCGCGGCGCTCTAACGCTCCGACGATTCGGTGCTGCCCGCCGGCTTTGAAACATAGGCGTCGAGAAAGTCCTGCGAGGCGACATCGTCGGCGAGGCTCCTCAGCTTTTCGGCCGCGGCCGCCCCCAAAATCGCCTCGACGCGCCGGTTGGCCTCGACCCACACGACATATGCCTGCTGGTATCGCGCTTTTCCGAGTGGCGTCAGCACAGCATGTTTCGTTCGCCGATCATGGGCATCCTGGCGGACCTCGACCAGACCGTCGCGCTGTGGGAAACCTACGACGCCGCCCCCACCGCCCTGTTCGCCGCGACGCAGACCGGCGAGCCGGCGCCTCGCTACCAGGCGGCTTGACGCCGCCCGACCGCCCTTGCGCGCGCAGGGCGGTCTCCGCTGGCACGGCTAGGGGGACGTCACCGTCAGATGGCCTTTCATGTTGGGGTGGAAGCGGCAGAAATAGTCGAACGCTTCCGCCTTCTGAAGGGCCATGCTCGCTGATGTCTTCGGCGGGATAACCACCTCCCAGCCGCCTTTGACGGTCGCCGTGTGGGCGAACACGTCCTTGTTGACCCACTCTATCGTATCGCCGACCTGCGCCTCGATGCTTGCGGGCGAAAATACAAGCTTCTCGATCGTCACCTCAATCGTTTCGGCCTTGGCTGGTGCGGCAGCAATACTCAACGCCATTGCAATCCACAGATGCCGTTTCGACACCGTCGGTGCTGTTCTCATTTCAGCATGCCGGCGACATGTTCGGCATGCCGTTCATGGCCCTGGAATAGCTTCAGGCCGGTCTCCAGCAGGCTCTTCAGTTCGGCATTCTCGGCCGAGGGGATCAGCAGGGTTTCGAGCGCGCCGTTGACCTGCTTGTGATAGGCGACCTCGTTGTCGAGATAGGCCTTGTCGAACGCGGCGCCGTCGAGCTTGGCGAGCTTCGCCCGTTCCTCGTCCGCCGCCTTGGTCAGCGCCTTGCTGGTGGCGTTGTCCTCTGGGGTCACGTTGAGCTTCTTGACCAGGTCAAGCGCTTGTTTGTTTACGGCTTCATGGTCTCGCACCATGTCTTTGGCGAAATCGAGAATCTCCTTGTTCTTCGATTTCTTCAGCGCTTGCACGGCCGCCTCAACGTCAAGCACGCCGGCTGTGTAGGCGATGTGGGCGATCTGCGGGTTGCTCGGCTTGTCGGAGGCTTGCGCCAACGTCGCTGCGCTGAGCAGGAAAAGCGCTGCCAGTGCGGTGGTCGATCGAATAAACATGACGTTCTCCTTCGCCGGACGCGGTTGGCTCCGGGCATTTTCAGTTGACGATGTTTGGATGCCGGAAGGGGGCAAACGTTCCCGGGAATTCGGGAAAATCAGCCGGTAAAGCCAAGCCGCTGCATCACCGCGGCGGTCAGCCGTTCACACCGGCGGCCGGCGAAGGGGAAGGCATCGAGCAGCACCGGGCCGATCTGATCGGCCAGCGCCTTGCGCACGAGGGCGCGGGCGCGGTGCAGCCGGGTCTTGACGGTTTCGGGCCGCACATCAAGCAATTCGGCGGTCTCGTCTATGCTGAGACCCTCGATCACCCGCGCCACGAATACTGTCCGGTAGACATCGGGAAGTCGATCGGTCGCCCGTTCGACAAGCTCGAGGATCTGCCGTTGCGCCATCATCCGCTCCGGATCGTCGCTGGGATTGAGGGGGAACTCGATGATTTCGGCTTGTAGATTTTGCGGCATCGCTACCGTTCGCCGCCTTTTGCGCAAACGCCCAAGCGCCTCGTTGATGACGATGCGTGACAGCCATGTGGCGAGAGAGGATTCGCCGCGAAAATCCCCGAGCTGGGCAAAGGCCCTGACATAGGCCTCCTGCACGATGTCTTCAGCCTCGCTGTCGTTGCGGACGACGCTGCGGGCGATACGATAGAGTCGCTGGTTGTGCATTTTGATAATCGTGTGGAAGGCTCCGCCCTCGCGCGCCAGCGCACGGCCGACAAGCTGCATCTCGCCAGATGCGGCGGGCATGACGGTCGCAGATATGGCCGGTTTCCTCATCGCGAGCCAATCTCATGACCGGAAGCAAATCCTCCGATCGAAACATTGGACGGGCTAACCGCGAAAAGGTTCCCGAACATTTTTCCCGGCGGCCGGCACCGCTTACGCTGCCGCTTCCGCCAACGCCTTGTCGCCAGCTTGCGCGCGTGCCGTTGCGGCCAGCAGATCGGTCTGCGTGATGAGGCCGAGGATGTGCTGGTTGTCGTCTACGATGACGACGGCGTGGCTGCGGCCGTCGGTAAGCACCGGCAGGAGGCCCATGGCCGGCGCGCTCGCCGAGGCAGTCAGCACGGCCTTTGTCACGCTTTTCACCGCTTGCGCCGCCCGCTCCAGTTCGCGCAGTCCGACGGCGCCGATAAGCTTGGCCTCCGCGTCGACGACCGGCAGCATCCGGATATTGTGATCGAGCAGCAGATGACGCGCCTCGTCGGCATCAGCATGCTCGTCCACGGCAATCACGTCGCGCGACATGATATCCTCGCACAGCAAGGTCCGGTGCGTGCGCACCATCGCCTGTAACTCCACCTGCCGCAGTAGCCGTTCGAGATCGTTGCGGTCGATGTCGAACGTCTCCTCCAAAGCGCCGAGCGCAGCATCGATGTCCTCGGGCCGGAAGCCGATACGCTCCTGCGCCGGTGGATCGATGGTGCCGTGGCTGTTCTTTGACGCAGCGGTGGTACCATGCGGGTAGGTCCGTCGCGTCAGCTTGTGAAAACCGTATCCGAGCGCCACCAGCACGATCGAGTTCAATGCCACCGGCACGAACGGAAACAGGAAGCCGGCGTCGATGACGGCCGGGCCGCCGAACACCGCCGTCAGAGCCGCCGCGCCGCCTGGTGGATGCAGGCAGCGTGTGAACGACATCGCGGCGATGGCCAACGATACCGCAATGCCCACCACAAGGACGGGCTCATGTATGAAACGCGCCACAATCACGCCGACGAGCGCCGATATGGTGTTGCCGCCGATGATCGACCAGGGTTGCGCCAACGGGCTCGCCGGCACTGCGAACAAAAGCACGGCCGAGGCACCCATCGGCGCCACGAGCAGCGGCACATGCGGGCCGCTGCCGAGCACGAGGCCACCGATCGCGCCGGTCAGCGCAATGCCGATCGTCGCACCGAAACAGGCGATCATGCGCTCGCGCAGTGTCGCGCCGGCCAGTATGGGAGAAAAAAGACGAAAGGCCATGGGTGCTCTGGGGTTTATCCCACTCTGGGGTTGATCCCCGAGGAGTGTTGAACTTTGAAACGCCTTGCAATGACGCCAGACTGCTGAATTCGAAAGCCAAACCAATCCGAGAAATAGCGGATTTGGGAAATATTGTTGCGCGACGCGGCTAGATCAGGCGAGGTCCGGCCGCCAGCCGGAGCAGCTACACAGCGTGATCCCGGCTAGTCTTTTCAAGAGGTTGAGCGCGTTTTCTGAATCGGTTTTGGAAGCTCGCCGCCGTAGCTCAACCCGCCGCCGCAGTGAGGCCGCGCGCCAGATCGGCCTTCAAATCCTCGACATCCTCAAGCCCGATCTGCAGGCGGATGAGCGGGCCATCATAAGGACCCTTGGCGACGACGCGGTCGCCGAGGAAGACCGGCACAGCAAGGCTCTCATAACCGCCCCAGGAATAGCCGAGGCCGAATATCCTGAGCGCGTCGAGGAAGGCATGCTGCTGTTTCTGGCTGCCGCCCTTGAGCACGATCGAAAAAATGCCGCTCGAGCCGCAGAAGTCCCGTTTCCAGAGATCGTGATCGGGGTGGCTGGCAAGCGCTGGATGCAGCACACGCGCCACGCCCGGCTGGCCCTCCAGCCAGCCCGCGATGGCCAGAGCGCTGCGCTGATGGTGGTCGAGGCGCACACCCATGGTGCGCAGGCCGCGCAGCACCTGATAGACATCGTCCGGCCCGGCGCAGCAGCCCATCGTGTAAAACGTCTCGCAAAGCTGTTTCCAGCAGGCCTTGTTGGCCGACGCGGTGCCGAGCAGCACGTCGGAATGGCCGGCCGGATATTTCGTCGCCGCATGGATCGAGATGTCGACGCCGTGGTCGAGCGGGCGGAAGTAGAGCGGCGTCGCCCAGGTGTTGTCCATCATGACGATCGCACCTGCGGCGTGTGCCGCGCTGGAAATGGCCGGTATGTCCTGCACCTCGAAAGTGTTGGAGGCCGGCGATTCGGTGAACACGACCTTGGTGTTGGATTTGATCAACGCCGCTATACCGGCGCCGACATGCGGATCGTAATATTCGACCTCGACGCCTAGCCGTTTCAGCATCGTGTCGGCGAAATTGCGGGTTGGGTGATAGACGGAATCAACAATCAGGACATGGTCGCCCGCCGACAGGAAGGCGAGCAGCGGCACTGTCACCGCCACCAGGCCGGAGGGCACCACAATCGTGCCGGCCGATCCTTCCAGTCCGTCGATGGCGCTGGCAAGCGCGTCGGTGGTCGGCGTGCCGCGCGTGCCGTAGGTGTATTTCTGGCCGCGTGCCGCCATCGTCGCCGCGTTGGGAAAGAGCACGGTCGAGGCATGCACCACCGGCGGGTTGATGAAGCCGAAATAGTCATGCGGATTGTTGCCCGAGTGGGCAAGCCGCGTGTTGATGCCCATTTCATTGCCGTCTTTTGCCATTGCGCTTCGCCTCTGATGAAGCGCCAGCCATAGTGCGGCGGCATTGGCCGCGCAACCGTTCGTCAACCGCCAGCCAGCGGACTGGTTGTGCCAATCGCTCCGATGGCTTTCCGGCGCGGCGCTGCCTCCCCGAAGACGGATTTTAGAAGCCAGCTCCGATTCGCGTTGGCCGGACCTCGCAGTTGCTGGCTAATTTTCGGGCGCGTTTGACTGCAATTCAGGCATTTGCGGCAAATGGTTTGAAACTCTTTGAGTTTCGGTCATTTTCCTTGACCTCACTGTGATAATCGCCTTCGATGCAGTTCGTGAATGGGAGGCAGCGCGTCGGTTGCGATGCGGGTTCCGGTAATGGGCCGGAACGGGAAGCTGCGTTCACACGGAAAAAAAAGTCAGGTTCGCCTGAAAAAAACAGAAAAGGGTCTGTGGGTTATGAAACACATTGCAATCGGCATTCTGGGCGCCGCCGCGCTTGGATTGGTGGCTTCGGCCGCGTCGGCGGCCACGCTCGACGACGTCAAGGCCAAGGGCTTCATCCAATGCGGCGTGTCGACCGGTCTGGCCGGCTTCTCGGCGCCGGACGACAAGGGCGACTGGCAAGGCATCGATGCGGACTTCTGCCGCGCTGTCGCGGCCGCCGTGTTCGGCGATGGCACCAAGGTCAAGTTTACGCCGCTCAGTGCCAAGGAACGCTTCACCGCACTGCAGTCAGGCGAGATCGACGTTCTGTCGCGCAACACCACCTGGACCATCAACCGCGATACGGCGCTTGGTCTGAACTTCGTCGGTGTCACCTATTATGACGGACAGGGCTTCATGATCAACGCCAAGAAGCTGCCGGGGGTGAATTCCGCGCTGCAGCTTTCGGGCGCGGCGGTCTGCGTGCAGAGCGGCACCACGACCGAACTCAACCTCGCCGACTACTTCAAGACGAACAAGATGGAGTACAGCCCCGTCGTCTTCGAACAGCTGTCAGAGGTCGACGCGGCCTATGACGCCGGCCGTTGCGATGTCTACACCACCGACCAATCAGGTCTCTACGGCATCCGGCTGACGCTGGGCGCGCCCGCCGACCACGTCGTGCTGCCTGAGATCATCTCCAAGGAGCCGCTCGGACCAGCCGTGCGCCAGGGCGACGACCAGTGGTACCACATCGTCAAGTGGACCTATTTTGCGCTGCTGCAGGCTGAGGAACTCGGCATCACCAAGGCCAATGTCGAGGAAATGAAGGCCTCGGAAAATCCCGAGATCAAGCGCGTGCTCGGCCAGGAGGCCGATACCAAGATCGGCACCGATCTCGGCGTCTCCAACGACTGGGTCGTCAACATCGTCAAGGCCGTCGGCAATTACGGCGAAATGTTCGAACGCAATGTCGGGTCGGGCAGCCCGCTGAAGATCGCGCGTGGCATCAACGCGCTGTGGACCAAGGGAGGTCTGCAATACTCTCCGCCGATCCGCTGATCGAAATGTGATCCGGGAGGCAGATCGTCTGCCTCCCGGTTTCTCTTTCCAGGGGATGGTCGAATGGCATCGCAGGAAATTCTTCGCGAGGAGCCAAGCCGCGGCTCCTTCATCAATGATCCAAAGGTCCGCGGCATAGTCTTCCAGGCGGTGGTCGTCATCGTGCTGGTTGCGTTGGTCTGGTGGATCGTCCAAAACACCATAGACAATCTGACGCGCCTGCGCATTGCGTCAGGCTTCGGCTTCCTCAGGGGCCGCGCCGGCTTCGACATCAGTGACAGCGCCATCGCCTATTCGTCGGATTCGACCTATGGCCGCGCCATTCTGGTCGGCTTCGTCAACACGCTCATCGTTGCCGCCGCCGGCATCGTCACCGCCACCATCATCGGCTTTATCCTTGGCGTCGGCCGGCTTTCGCACAACTGGCTGATCCGCAAGATCTGCATGGTCTATGTCGAGGTCTTTCGCAACATCCCGCCGTTGCTGGTCATCTTCTTCTGGTATTCCGGCGTGCTTTCGGTGCTGCCGCCGCCGCGCGAAAGCATCAATTTGCCGTTCAGCTCCTTTCTCAACCAACGCGGTTTTTATTTTCCACGCGCCGTGTGGGGCGAAGGCTCCTGGCTGATCCTGGTTGCTTTGCTTCTCGGCATCGCCATGGCGTGGTTCGTCGCCCGCAAGGCGCGTCAGCGGCAGATGGCGACCGGCCAGCAATTCCCTGTGTTCGGGACATCGGCGGCTTTGATCATCGGCTTGCCGTTGCTGGCCTACGCGCTCAGCGGCTTCCCGCTGAGCTTCGATTATCCAAAGCAATCGACCTTCAACCTGACTGGCGGCTTTCAGGTCAAACCGGAGTTCCTGTCGCTCTACCTGGCGCTGTCCTTCTATACGGCGGCCTTCATCGCCGAAATCGTGCGGGCCGGCATCATGGGCGTCAATAAGGGTCAGACCGAGGCAGCCGGTGCACTCGGGCTGCGGCCGGGATCGATCCTGCGGCTTGTCGTCATTCCGCAAGCCATGCGGATCGTCATTCCGCCGCTGACCAGCCAATATCTGAACCTGACCAAGAACTCGTCGCTGGCCATCGCCATCGGCTACCCGGATCTGACTGCGACGACCGGCACGGTGCTGAACCAGACCGGCCAGGCTATCGAGTGCGTGCTGATCATGATGGTGGTCTATCTCGCACTCAGCCTGTTGACGTCGGCGGTCATGAACGTGGTCAACGCCAGAATGGCGCTGGTGGAGAGGTAGAGACATGCAGGAGCACGATCTTTCCTTCGTCCGCGTCGAAATGGCGCTGGCACAGTCGGCGCCTGCAAGCGAGCGCGGCCTGGGCGCCTGGATACGCAAGAACCTGATTGCGTCGACCGGTGACACGATCCTGACCATCATCGGCATCGTGCTGGTCGCGATGATCCTGCCGCAACTGATCAGCTGGGCCTTCATCAACGCCCAATGGACCGGCGCGGACCGTACCTTTTGCGCCACAGCGGCACAGGGCGGCGTCCAGCCGGACGGCTGGTCCGGCGCCTGTTGGGCCTTCGTCAACGCCAAGTTCGGCCAGTTCATGTTCGGCCGCTATCCGATCGATGAGCGCTGGCGGCCGATCCTGGTCGCCATCCTGTTCGTGGCGCTTCTGGTGCCGCTGCTCATCCCGAAGGTGCCGCGCAAGGGGCTGAACGCCCTATTGTTCTTCGGGGCGCTGCCGATCTTTGCCTTCATCCTGCTGGTTGGTGGCGTGTTCGGCCTGCCGCATGTCGAAACGCCGCTATGGGGAGGGCTGCTGGTGACGCTCACCCTGTCCTTCGTCGGCATTGCCGTGTCGCTGCCGCTCGGCATCGTGCTGGCGCTCGGCCGGCGCTCGAAGATGCCGATCGTCAAGATGCTGTGCGTCATCTTCATCGAGACGGTGCGCGGCATCCCGCTGATCACCGTGCTGTTCATGGCCAGCGTCATGCTGCCGCTGTTCCTGCCGGCCGGCGTCAGCTTCGACAAGTTCCTGCGCGCGCTGATCGGTGTTTCGCTGTTTGCCGCTGCCTATATGGCCGAAGTGGTGCGGGGCGGCCTGCAGGCGATCCCCAAGGGCCAGTACGAGGGTGCGGATTCGCTCGGCCTCGGTTACTGGCAGAAAATGGGCCTGATCGTGCTGCCGCAGGCGCTGAAGCTGGTCATTCCCGGCATCGTCAATACCTTCATTGGCATGTTCAAGGACACCAGCCTGGTTTCGATCATCTCGATGTTCGACCTGCTCGGCGTCGTCAAACAGAATTTTAACGACCCCAACTGGGCAACGCCGCAAACGGCCAGGTCCGGCCTGGTGTTTGCTGCCTTTGTCTTCTGGCTGTTCTGTTTCGGCATGTCGCGCTATTCGATGTTCACGGAACGCCGGCTCGACACCGGCCACAAGCGCTAAGAACAAAAAAGGGAACCTTCCATGACAATAGAAAATGCAGTCAGCGCGGAAGAGATCAAGGTCAATGCCGCCAAGATGCAGGTTTCCACCACCGATGTCGCCATCGACATCATCGCCATGCACAAATGGTACGGCGAATTCCATGTGCTGAAGGACATCAACCTGAAGGTGATGCGCGGCGAGCGCATCGTCATTTGCGGCCCTTCGGGCTCGGGCAAATCGACGATGATCCGCTGCATCAACCGGCTGGAAGAGCACCAGAAGGGCAAGATCATCGTCGACGGCAAGGAATTGACCAACGATCTCAAGAAGATCGACGAGGTGCGCCGCGAGGTCGGCATGGTGTTCCAGCACTTCAACCTGTTCCCGCATTTGACCATCCTGGAAAACTGCACGCTGGCGCCGATCTGGGTGCGCAAGACGCCGAAGAAGCAGGCCGAGGAAATCGCCATGCACTTCCTCACGCGCGTCAAGATTCCGGAACAGGCCAACAAATATCCAGGCCAGCTTTCCGGCGGCCAGCAGCAGCGCGTCGCCATCGCCCGCTCGTTGTGCATGAATCCGCGCATCATGCTGTTCGACGAGCCGACCTCGGCGCTCGATCCCGAAATGATCAAGGAAGTGCTGGAGACGATGGTTGGCCTCGCCGAAGAGGGCATGACCATGCTCTGCGTCACCCACGAGATGGGCTTTGCACGCAAGGTCGCCAACCGGGTGATCTTCATGGACCAGGGCCAGATCGTCGAGCAGAACACGCCAGCCGAGTTCTTCGACAATCCGCGCCACGAGCGCACAAAACTGTTCCTGTCGCAAATCCTGCACTGATTGCTCTCACGCGAATCAAAAGAGCCCGGCCGAAACCCTGCCGGGCTCTTTTGCGTCTGAGCCGTCAGCAGGCGATTGCGCCCCGATTGCGAGGCCGTTCCTCATGAAAAAGCCGTCCCTCGTGAAAAAGCTTGGGCGTTTTCTCGCCATTCTGGTGGTGGCAATCGTGCTTGCCGTGGTTCTGGGCACATTCATTCCACGGCCGCTCTTGCCGGCGGCCGCCGCCGATCCCGCCGCCATCAGGCACGTCCTGGTGCTGAAAAATCCGATCCACACAGATATCGCCATCCCGGTCGATGACGACGTGCGCAAGCGCTTCCATTTCCTGGTCGGTGGCGGCATTCCGGCCGACATGGCTGGGGTCCGCTACATCGTCTTCGGCTGGGGAGGCCGCGCCTTCTATCTGGAGACGCCGACCTGGTCGGAACTGAAGGCGGCGCCGGTGATGAAGGCGCTGACATTGGACGCATCGGTGATGCATGTCGATGTCGCCGGCAACATTGTCGAGCCGCACCCCGACGTCGCCGGCTTCAACATCAGCGAGCAGCGTTTTGCAGCGCTGCTCGACTTCATCGCGGCGAGTTTCCAGCAAGGGCCGAACGGTCCGATCCTGATCGAGAATGCCGCTTATTCCAAGTTCGACCGCTTCTATGAAGCCAACGGCCATTTCAATGCGCTGGTTGGCTGCAACACCTGGACAGCGGCGGCTCTGCGTATCGCCGGCCTGCGGACAGGCTGGTGGAATCCGCTGCCGGCCTCACTCGACCTGTCGATGCGGATTTATAATTGATGCTCCGGGTAATCAGCGCCTCATTCCGGCGCGCCCCTCTGTCCTGCCGGACATCTCCCCCACAAAGGAGGCACAAGGAGGGAGATATTCAATTTCGGCGCCGCGCTTCATCCTGCAACGTTGGAGATTGGCAAAATCCGAGGTGACGGCCGATCTCCCCCCAAGTGGGGGAGATGCCAAGTTTTTGGCAAAGACGGCAGGACAGAGGGGGCGCTGTCCCGCCAACCGGTCGAGCTTTCATCGCCGATCGCCATCCGGCGGCCGCCAGCCATAGAGCCAGTCGAGATCGGCCGCGAGCTTTTCCGGCGAGCGCCACTTCAGGAACAGGTTGCGCGCGACGGCCACCGGCCCCGTTGCATGCCAGGCGAGCCGGTTGACGGCACCGCGGCGGGAGACCTTGGCGATGCGCGGGCGGCGCATCTTCTCCCAGGCGGCAAGCGCGCCCCACGGATCGGCGGGCGCGGCAGCCACAAAGCCGGCAAGGGTTGCGGCATCCTCGATCGCCATCGCCGCCCCCTGCGCCGCGAACGGCGTCATTGCATGCGCCGCATCACCGATCAGCGCGATGCCGGCGGGCGTCGTCCATGGCTGTGCCTGGTCGACCGTATGGATCGGCCACGCGGTCCACGGGCCGGCGTCCTCGGCAAGCCGGGCCAGCGCTGCCGCCGTGCCACGCATGGCGCCGAGGAGGATATTGGGGTCGGCGTGGCCCGACCAGCGCTCGGCGATGATCTCGCCCCTGGTGAAGGCAGCCAGGTTGAACGCCGTGCCGTTGCTGACCGGATAGGCGACGAGGTGGAAGCCGGGATGCAGGAAGGTGGTCACGCAATTGGCGGCGCCGACCGCCGCAAGGGCTTCTCCTGCGACACTGTCTGCACTGATCGTAGCGCGCCAGGCAAGCTCGCCCGAAAACCGGCTTTTGGCCGCAAACCCGCCAAAAGCCCGGATCGCCGACCAGACGCCGTCGGCGCCGATCAGCAGAAAGCCGCCGGCTTCGACTGTCTTGCCGGCAATCTCGACTGTTGCCGTGGCATGGCGCGGTCCTGTGGCGATGTCGCCGACGCGCGCGCCGGTGACGAGACTGATGTCCGGCCGTTCGGCAAGGCGCGCCATCAGTGCATCTTGCAGGTCAGCCCGATGAGCGACGAGATAAGGCGCCTGCCAGCGCCTTTCGGCCGCTTCGCCAAGCGGCACCCGCGCCAGCTCACGTAGCGTGGCGGCGTCCTTGAGCACGACCGCCTCCGGCCGCACCGTCGCCGGCAACAGCCGGTCGAGCACGCCGAACTGGCGAAGGATGCGCGTCGCGTTGGGTGAGAGCTGGATGCCGGCACCGGCCGCTTCGAGGCGCGGCGCCTGTTCGAACAGCCGCACCAGATAGCCGCGCTCGGAAAACGCCAGTGCCGCGGTCAGTCCGGCGACGCCGGCTCCGGCGATAACGACCTGCCGGGACCGGGTGTCGTCCATCGGATGGCGTGCGCGTCAGGCGGCCTGGTGGATATAGAGGCATCCGGCAGGCTGTGTTTCCGTCGCCTTCAGCTTTGGCGAATAGCGAAAAAACGTCGAGCAATAGGGGCAGACCTTTTCATTGTCGTCGCCCATGTCGAGAAACACATGCGGATGGTCGAAGGGCGGGTTAGCGCCGGTGCACATGAATTCCTTGACGCCGATGTCGATTGCCGGATAGCCCGCATCGTTTTGGAAATGGGGAATGGAACCGCCTGCCATCGTCGTCTCCTATATTTGCCGCATGACCCCGGATCATGTGCAAAATCAAAATTCCACCGCGCCCTTTGCGCGTCCAAAGGACGCGCCGCGCTGTACCTGGATTGCATCTGGATCATAAGCAGTCTCTTTGCAAGATCGATGAAATCAAACTGTCGTAAAAGCCTGTCACAGGATAAGCTAAGCCGGTTAAGGCATGGCCCCGAAACCGAATTCGGTTTTGCTGGGGATCATGCGTAGCTTAAGTGGTGGGAGCGTCCTTTTGCGCGTCCGCAACGACGCGCGACGCTGTGGCCAGCGGGTGCGAAACGAGCAGGAACCATGAACGAACTAAAGCCGGTGCAGAGCGAATTCACCACTGTCGAGGTGGCGAGCCCAGAGGGCGGCAATCCGGACCGCTTCGTCAACCGCGAGTTTTCCTGGCTGCAATTCAACCGCCGCGTCCTCGAAGAATCGCTGAACGCCAACCATCCGCTGCTCGAGCGGGTCCGCTTCCTGTCGATTTCGGCCGCCAATCTCGACGAGTTCTTCATGGTCCGTGTCGCCGGCCTCGCCGGCCAGGTTCGCGAAGGCATCACGCTGAAGAGCGCGGACGGCCGCACCCCCGAACAACAGCTGGAACAATTGCTGCGCGAGGTCGAGCGCCTGCAGGAGGACCAGCAGAACAGCCTATCCGCTCTGATACTGCTGCTCGACAAGGAAGGCATCGAGAGCATCAGCCGCGATGGGCTGACCAAGGACGAGAAGACCTGGCTCGAGGATCATTTCCAGGAGCAGGTGTTTCCGGTGCTCACACCGCTGTCGATCGACCCGGCGCATCCGTTCCCGTTCATTCCCAATCTCGGCTTCTCGATGGCGCTGCAACTGCGCCAACGCAGGAATGGCGAGGAGATGAGCGCGCTGTTGCGTCTGCCGGTGGCGCTGAAGCGCTTCATCCGCTTGCCTGACCGCAAGCATCATGTCCGCTTCATTCCGCTGGAAGAAGCGGTCGGCCTCTATATCGGCAAGCTGTTCCCCGGCTACGAGGTCAAGGGCTCCGGTACGTTCCGCATCATCCGCGACAGTGACATCGAGGTCGAGGAGGAGTCCGAGGATCTCGTGCGCCTGTTCGAGACGGCGCTGAAACGGCGTCGTCGCGGCTCGGTCATCCGCATCGAATTCGACAAGCTGATGCCGGCCGAACTGCGCGAGTTCGTCGCCGGCGAGCTTGGCGTCTCGTCGAGCCGGATCAGCGTGCTCACCGGTCCGCTGGCGCTCAGCCAGATTTCCGAGATCGTCGCCATCGCCCGCGACGATCTCAAATTCAAGCCTTACAATCCGCGCTTTCCCGAACGCATCCGCGAGCACGGCGGCGACTGTTTCGCCGCCATCCGCGAGAAGGACATCATCGTTCATCACCCCTACGAATCCTTCGACGTGGTGGTGCAGTTCCTGCGCCAGGCGATGGCCGATCCGGAAGTGGTGGCGATCAAGCAGACGCTCTATCGCACCTCGAACGACAGCCCGATCGTGCGCGCTTTGGTCGACGCGGCGGAGGCCGGCAAGTCGGTGACCGCGCTGGTCGAGCTCAAGGCGCGTTTCGACGAGGAAGCCAACATCCGCTGGGCGCGCGACCTCGAGCGCGCCGGCGTTCAGGTCGTGTTCGGCTTCCTCGAACTGAAGACCCACGCGAAAATGTCGCTGGTGGTGCGGCGCGAGGACGGCAAGCTGCGCAACTATGTGCATCTCGGCACCGGCAACTACCATCCGGTCACCGCGCGCATCTACACCGACTTGTCCTTCTTCACCACCGCTCCGACAATCGCCCGCGATGTCGCTCAGCTGTTCAATTTTATCACCGGCTACGCCGAGCCGACCGAGGAGATGCGGCTGGCCATCTCGCCGTTCACGCTGCGCAAGCGCATCCTCAAGCACATTTCGGACGAGATTGGCCATGCGCTGGAGGGCAGGCCGGCCCGCATCTGGATGAAGATGAATTCGCTGGTCGACCCGATCATCATCGACGCGCTCTATGACGCCAGCCGCGCCGGCGTCGAGATCGATCTCGTCGTGCGCGGCATCTGCTGCCTGAGGCCCCAAGTGCCGGGCCTGTCGGAAAACATAAGGGTCAAGTCGATCGTCGGCCGCTTCCTCGAACACAGCCGAATCTATTGTTTCGGCAACGGCCATGGACTGCCGTCGGACGGGGCGATCGTCTACATCTCATCGGCCGATTTGATGCCGCGCAATCTCGACCGCCGCGTCGAAACCATGGTGCCGATCACCAATCCAACGGTGCATGAACAAGTCCTCGGTCAGATCATGCTGGGCAACATCATGGACAACCAGCAAAGTTTCGACGTATTGGCTGACGGAACCTCCCGGCGCGCCACGCTCGAGGAGGGCGAGGAACCGTTCAACGCGCAGGAATATTTCATGACCAATCCGAGCCTCTCCGGACGCGGCGATGCGCTGAAATCGCATGCGCCCAAGCGCATCGCGCAGTTCAAGCGCCGCAAGAAAAACGCCGCAGCGACCGGCTGATGATTTCAACGTCCCAGGGCCGGCTTCAGGACCGCCGACCGCTGTCCATCATCGACATCGGGTCGAACTCGATCCGGCTTGTCGTCTATGAGGGGCTGGCGCGCTCGCCAACCACGCTGTTCAACGAAAAGATGCTGGCCGGCCTCGGTCGCGGCATCGTCTCGACCGGAAAGCTCGATCCCGAGGCGGTGACCCGTTCGATGGAGGAGTTTCGGCGTTTCCGTGCGCTGTCCGAGCAGGCCGGCGCCGAGCATATGTATGTGCTGGCGACCGCCGCCGCCCGCGAGGCGGTCAACGGCCCCGATTTCATCCACCGCGCCGAAGATGTGCTCAAGACCGAGGTCCAGGTCCTGAGCGGGCGCCAGGAAGCCCACTATTCCGCGCTTGGCGTCATTTCCGGCTTCCACCCGGCCAACGGCATCGCCGGCGACCTCGGCGGCGGCAGCCTCGAACTGGTCGACGTCGATGGCGAGGCAATCGGCGACGGCATCACGCTGCCGCTGGGCGGCCTGCGCCTGCAGGACATGGCCAAGAACTCGCTGGCCCAGGCGGCAAAGATAGCGCGCGACGAGCTCGCGAAGGCAAAGCTGCTGAAAGGCGGGCAGGGCAGGCCGTTCTATGCGGTCGGCGGCACCTGGCGAAACCTCGCCCGGCTGTACATGGAAATGACCAGCTATCCGCTGAGTGTCATGCATCATTACGAGATCGGCATCGACAGCGCTGCGACCTTCCTCAAGCAGGTCGCCAAGGGTGAGATCGAGAAAATAAAGGGCATCGAAGGAGTCTCGAAGAACCGCCGCTCGCTGCTGCCTTTTGGCGCCATCGTGCTGCAGGAGATCATGGCGGCGATGCAGCCGTCCAAGATCATCGTCTCGGCACTTGGCGTGCGCGAGGGCTTTCTCTATTCGCTGCTCGACAAAGCCGAGCAGAAGGCGGATCCGCTGATCTCGGCGTCGGAGGAACTCGCCCGGCTGCGTTCGCGCTCGGTCACCCACGCGCAAGAGCTTGTTGAGTGGACGGGCAAGACCTTCGCCGCCTTCGGCATCGAGGAGACCGTCGACGAGGCGCGTTACCGCCAGGCCGCCTGCCTGCTTGCCGACATCGGCTGGCGCGCGCATCCCGAATATCGCGGCAAGCAATCGCTCAACATCATTGCCCACGCCTCCTTCATCGGCGTCGACCATCCCGGCCGCGCCTTCCTGGCGCTGGCCAACGCCTACCGTCATGATGGCGTCTTCAACGAATCGATCGCGCCGGAAATCAAGGCACTGGCAACGCCGCGCTATATCGAGCGCGCCCGTGTGCTGGCCGCGGTGATGCGCGTCGTCTACCTGCTGACGGCGGCAATGCCGGGCGTCATGCCGCGGTTGAAATGGGAGAGGCGCGGCAATGGCGTGCTGGCGCTGGTGCTGCCGGCGTCGCTGGCCGATCTTTACGGCGAGCGGCCGGCCGGACGACTGGCGCAACTGGCGAGGGTCACCAATCGCCGGCTGGTGCTGGCGGTCGAGGGCGGCCCCACTATGCCAGCCAAGTAATCTGGGTCAGTCAAGTATTCGGCTCAATCCGGCAGCTTGTGTCGGTCAAGTCGTTTCAGCGCCGATCCGAAGCATCCGCCCGTCGATCGAGTAGGCGCCGGCGCCTGCCATTGCCAGCGCCAGAAAACCGCCCGATAGCGCGATGTCCTTCATCAGCATCTGCGAATGCATGAAGGTCAGCGTCGGATTGTCGCCGCCCTGGCCATAGTGGCCGATGAAGCCTGCCGCGATGCAGAAAGCGGCAAGCAGGAGCGCCACGATCGGCGTCTTGAGGCCGACGAGGATGAGCAGTCCGGCGATCATTTCGAACAGGCCCGTCGCCCAGGCTGCGAGTGTCGGCAGCGGCAGGCCAAGGCCGGAAAAATACCCCGATGTGCCGGCAATGTCGGTAAGCGCGTGAAAGCCGGACGGAACGAATAGAGCGGCGAGCAGCAGCCGCGAAAGCAGAAGCAGCGCATTGCGGGGCATTGGTCACCTCCGACGTCGGCGGCGGTTGGCTTCACCCCGACACCTCATCCTAGCAGAAAGTCCGGCCGGCTGATCGACGGGCATAAACCGACAACGAAAAAGGGACGCGGAAAATTCCGCGCCCCTTGCTGCAAGTGGTTCCTGGACTGCTTCAGTCGCGCTTGGCGTCGACCGAATAGGCGCCGGCGCCCGAGGAAGCCAGCACGAGGAAGCCGCCGGCAATCGCCAGGTTCTTCATGAAGCTGATCATCTGCATCTGATCGGCCCAGCCGGTGTGGGCGACCAATCCCGTGGCGACGGTGAAGATTGCCAGCACCCAAGCGGTGATCCGGGTCTGAAAGCCAATGAGGATGGCGAGGCCGCCGAGCAGCTCGAGCAGACCGACGACAATCGCCGTCACGGTCGGCATCGGCAGACCCATGCTGCCGAAGTAACCGGCGGTGCCGGCGATCGCAGTGAGCTTGCCGAAACCGGAAAGCACGAAGATGACGGAAAGCAGGATACGGCCGAGCAGGATGGTGCCTGAGGCGTTGGAAGCGGCGTTGGAAACGGTGCCGGAACCGGCAACGGACGTGTTGGTGGACATGATGGGCTCTCTCCGGGATGGGTTGTGGTGCCCACCCACATAGAGCAGGGCGACTGTTCACCAAAGATGCAGATTTGGTTACAGATTGTTCACCGCAGTAAAGTTTTTGCGATCAGCGCAAGATCATCCCGGATGCGTCATCTCCTCCGGCCGAACCAGGCGGTCGTAGTCGGCTTCGCTGACCAGCCCGGTGGCAAGCGCTTCCTCACGCAAGGTTGTGCCGTTCTTGTGAGCGGTCTTGGCGATCTTGGCGGCGTTGTCGTAGCCGATGGTCGGCGCCAGCGCTGTCACCAGCATCAGCGAACGGTCGAGGGCGGCCTTGATATTGTCTTCCCGCGCCTCTATGCCGACGACGCAATTGTCGGTGAACGAGATGGAGGCGTCGGCGAGCAGTTGCACCGACTGCAGGAAATTGTAGGCCATCAGCGGGTTGTAGACGTTGAGCTCGAAATGGCCCTGGCTGCCGGCGAAGGTCACGGCCGCATTGTTGCCGAACACCTGGATGCAGACCTGGGTCATCGCCTCGCACTGGGTGGGATTGACCTTGCCCGGCATGATCGACGAACCCGGCTCGTTTTCCGGCAGCGACAGTTCACCAAGGCCGGAGCGCGGGCCGGAGCCGAGCAGACGAATGTCGTTGGCAATCTTGAACAGGGCGCCGGCGCAGGCGTTGATGGCGCCATGCGAGAACACCATGGAATCATGCGCCGCCAGCGCCTCGAACTTGTTTGGCGCGGTGATGAAGGCGATGCCGGTGATCGCGGCGATGCGATCCGCCACTCTCTCGGCAAAGCCGACCGGCGCGTTCAGGCCGGTGCCGACGGCCGTGCCGCCTTGCGCCAATTCCTGCAGGCCGGGCAGCGTCATCTCGATGCGTTTGATAGAGGAGGCGACCTGCGCGGCATAGCCTGAGAATTCCTGGCCAAGGGTGAGGGGCGTCGCGTCCTGCGTGTGGGTGCGGCCGATCTTGACGATGTGGGCGAATGCTTTGGTCTTGGCCTCCAGCGCGGCGTGCAAATGCCCGAGCGCCGGCAACAAATCGTGCACGATGCGCTCGGCGCAGGCGATGTGCATGGCCGTCGGATAGGTATCGTTCGACGACTGGCTCATATTGACGTGGTCGTTGGGATGCACCGGTTTCTTCGACCCCATGACACCGCCCAGCAGTTCGATCGCCCGGTTGGAGATCACCTCGTTGGCGTTCATGTTGGATTGCGTGCCCGAGCCGGTCTGCCAGACGACCAGCGGGAAATGATCGTTCAGCTTGCCGTCGATGACTTCCTGAGAGGCTTCGATGATCGCGTTGCCGATGGCCGGGTCGAGCCGCTTCAGCTCCATATTTGTTTCGGCCGCCGCCTGCTTGACGATGCCGAGCGCGCGAACGATCGACGCCGGCTGCTTTTCCCAGCCGATTTTGAAATTGCCCAGGGAACGCTGCGCCTGCGCGCCCCAGTAACGATCGGCGGCGACTTCGATGGGACCGAACGTGTCGGTTTCGGTTCTGGTCTCTGGCGCGCTCACATGTCTCTCCGGTCTGTCGAACCCGGCACCGGCGTATCGCGTTGCACAAATGGCTTCAAGCGGAGATTGCGGGCGACAAGGATGCAAATCGGTTGAAGGAGCGCCTCTCACCGCCCAAGCAGCGACTGTGAGGTTGGAGATAGGCGCAAGGTCTCGGTCGATCTAGCCAGACATGACTGGGCATCCCGCTCGAATGCCTGCCACTCCGGGGAACTGGCAAGGACTGCCTCGTGGCGGGCATGGGCGTCCGCGCTGTCGAAGGCGGCGACGCTGATGAAGACATTTTCGCCTGATCGTACCGGCAGGCGGGGAAAGCAGTTTTCGGCATGTTCGGAGACAAACGCAGCAAGTGGCCGCGCGCCATGTGCCGCCAACACGGCAATCGCGTCGGTTTTGAAGCGGCTGGCGAAGTCGGCTTCGGCGCCGTGCCGCAGATGATGAATCTTGATGACAACAATATCCGACAAGCGATTGTCTCCGCTTGGTTTTTCGTAACCATCCAAGGCTGCTCGTTGCGATCCCGACAGATCGAAGCCGGCGCCGGGCCATGCCGGTTTCAGCAACAGCACGTCGTCGGAGGAGATCATCGTGGCGTTGGCGGCGTCGCGCCAGGCGGCCCAGACGGGCCCCTCATAGAACGCGGTCAGTGCATTTTTCCGCGCTTCCATACCCTCGAAGCCGCGCAGCCAGATGAACATGTCAGGCCGGTCGAGATCGCGAAACTGACCGATGATGGTCATGTCAGCCGCTTCCTGACCCTCGATGAGGTGACCGTCGAAGATGCCGATCAGCGTGTCGCGCCGGCCAGGTTTCAGCGTGTATTGCCTGAGCTCGACGACCGGCGAGGCGTTGAGGCCGGATTTGGACCGGGCATTCAGGGGCAGGCTCATCGCGCAATCTCCAAAACAGGGCGTTCATCCTGTTTTATAAAACAGACCGGTTGTCCTGTTTTGTCAATCTGCTATCGTTGAAAAATGTCAGCAGAGATGACCGCTCGCCCAAAGGCGCAGCCCGGCAAACGCACCAACGACCCGGAAGGCCTGCGCAAACGCGTGCTCGATGTCGCCGAAGCCTCGTTTCAGGCGCGCGGCTACCATGCCTCCAGCCTCGGCGACCTGATGGCCGCGGCAGGCGTCACCGGTGGCGCGCTGCATCATCACTTCCCGACCAAGAAGGCGCTGGCCCTGGCGGTGATCGAGGAGCGGGTCGCCGCGGCCGTCGAAGCAACATGGATCGCGCCGGTGCAGGCGGCAGGCTCGGCGCGCGAGGGCGTGCGCAGCGCGTTCGAGGCCGTGGCCGCGGAACTGGAGCAACAGGGTTTCGTGCGCGGCTGCCCGCTCAACAACCTGGCGCATGAGCTGTCGCTTGCCGATCCGGATTTCCGCACCGCTCTTGCCGGCATCTTTTCGGCGTGGCGCCAGGCGATCGCCGCCAAGGTCGGGGCCGACCAGCAAGCGGGCAGGGAGCAGGACACCGATCCGCAGCGTTTCGCGGCACTCGCGGTCGCCACCTATTCCGGCGCCATGTCGATGGCCAAGACGACGCAGGATTCTGCTGTGCTGCGCGATTGCCTGAACGCGCTGGAGCAGGGAGTTTCCTCAGCAAGAGCGAAGCGACGTCGCAGGGTGCTGCGGCAGTACAAAGCCTTTTGATGCCGGACCGCCAGTCGGCTCTCTGCCCTGCCGGGACTTAATTCGGCAGCGGTTTGATGACCTCGTAGCCCACCACGCTTTCGGCGTTGGTGCCCTCGTCATAGCGCCTGGCCAGAACGGCCTGCAGATCGGGCGCATAGAGCGCGGTGAATTCATCCTGGGTCTTGCCGGCCTCGTTCTTGATCGTCTGCCTGACCGCCAGCACGTTGTATTTGCAGTCGCCCAGGCTGAACGTCTCCTTGCCTTTTACGTTGATTTCGAGCGTCTCGGTGTCCTTCGGCTGTTTGTTTGCAGCGAGGCGGACGAAAACGGTCGTGCTTTTCGCCCCGGCCTTGAGCGGAAACAGCTTTCTGAGATCGGAAAACGGGATCATCGCAAGCTGACCGGTCTCGCTGTCGCGAAACACCTCGATCAGACCGCCGAACAGAAACTGCGTCTGCGGCGATTGGGATTGGTATTCGTTGGCGACCGACACCATTCCACCCGCCGCCGGTCGAAACTCGCTGTGGATGCCGGGCCTTTCGAGAATGAATCCGGCCTTGGCGGCTTTGGCGTCGATGCACTCGGCACCATGAGCGGCGCTCGCCAGGATGGTAAGTGCCGTTGCGATGGATATAGTCTTCATAGCGTTTGCCCGCGCAAGTTGAGTCCTGACCTGAAGCAATGCCAGACCTGCGGCAGCGTGTCGACATACCGTTCGCGGCAACTGGACGAAGAGGCGCCGGCTGTGCTGAATTTCACGCCATGAATCGCATCTCGGCAGGATCACTCTCCCGGCGCCGCTTCCTGACGCAGGGAGCAGGGTTGGCCGCGGCCGGCGTCCTTGCGCGACCGGCACTCGGACAGACCAGACAGCGCATTGCGCCTGTCGACGCCACCTTCCTGTTCGTCGCCGATGTCCATGCCTGCCGCATGGCCAGCGGGCTGAGCCCCAATTGCCACCAGGAAGGCAAGACCGACGCCGCCTTGCTGCGCAGCGTCGCCGCGTTGAACGCCATTGGCGAGAAGCACTGGCCGGCCGAAATCAACGGCATCGCCACCGGCCTGCGCTCAGCCGGCAGCCGCATCGACACGCCGCTCGGCCTCGTCGTCGGCGGCGACATGACCGACGACGGCGGCGGCCAAGTCATCCAGCCCAGCGAAGGCACGCAGTTGCTCCAGTTCAGCCAGCGTTTCCAGCAGGGCGTCGGCCCCGATCGCGTGCATGTGCCGGTCTATGTCGGCCTTGGCAACCACGATCTCGACCAGAACGGCCCGCCAAACCACGTCGACTGGTACCGCCGCGAAATGCGGGACTATGTCGAGGTCAACCATCGTGCCGGCGTGTTCTTCAAGCCGCCGGTGCCGGTGACCAGTTACGATGTCGACACCGACTGCTACTCGTGGGACTGGGGCGGCCTGCATCTCGTCCAGACGCACCGTTTCGCCGGCGACACCGGCCATGGCGCGGTCTCCGGCCTGCCATGGCTGAAGCAGGATCTGGCGACCTATGCAGCGGACGGCCGCCCCGTCATCCTGTTTCAGCACTATGGTTGGGATGTTTTCTCGATCGAACGGTGGGATGCCGCCAAAGGAACCTTCGACGATGAAGGCGCTGGTGCGCCGCACTGGTGGAGCGAGGCGGACCGGCAGGCGCTGCTGGCGGCGCTGAAGGGCTACAACGTCATCGGCATCTTCCATGGCCACCAGCACGAGACAGCGATGATCTACCGCGGCGATGGGCTCGACCTGTTCAAGCCGAAGGCCGTTTATATGGGCGGCTTCGCGCTGGCGCGGGTGAGCGGCGACAGCATGGCCGTGGCGCTTGGCGAAGCCGTTGGCGACCATGGCGAGATCGCCTTCACCAACGCTTTCTCAAAGAGCCTGAATTTCTAACGGCAACTGAAGCAGACAGCGGACCGCTAAACCGCTTTCCTCATCGCTATCGAAACAGCAGCGCAGGGGTCAGATCACCTTCCTGAACTTGTCCTTGATGTCGCCATAGGCCTTCTGCATTTTGCCAGCGATCTTGTCGGCCACGCCCTCAGCCTGGACGCGCCTGTTGCCGGTGGCCTTGCCGGCGGCTTTCTTCACTGAGCCCTTGAGCTGCTTGGCTAGGCCCGCAATCTGACTCTTGTTCACCATGGCCGCATCTCCCGGAATCAATCTGCTATTTGGGAAACGGGTGGCTGGGTTTTCGGTTCCGGAGCCCTGCCTCGTCGGTCAATCAACAGGCCACGGCCTTTGGCCCTGACCGCCATGGCGATTGCTACTCGGCATAAAAGAACGCCCCTCGCGCGTTTTATTGCACGGGAGGCGTCCTTTGTGTCAGCCTTTCCTGAGATTGCTCTCATGAACTGCTGGCGATATTTAAAATGCACGGATGCCAAGATGTTCCCGGCATGGCGCGATTTTTTACATTTTTAACAGCTGGCGCTGGGCCCGGTTTTCGGCGTCAGATCCGCCATCGAATTTGCCTGCGCAGCCAGCGTGCCGCCATCGGCCCGCCGACGACGAAAGCAGACTGCGAAGCAAAAAATTGACACGGCGCCAAAAGAAGTCTAAAAGAAATTCGTCGATATTTGTTTGACCGACTTTTGTTATCCGCGTGTCCAGGCGCGCCTTTGACGAACTTCCCCCATCAAAATCGAGACAAACGCTGTTGTGCATTCGCATGACGGCGAACGAATATTTGCCACGGAAAGGGTTCGTTATGAGCACAGGCACAGTTAAATGGTTCAATGCCACCAAGGGTTTCGGTTTTATTCAGCCTGACGACGGCTCGGCCGACGTTTTTGTCCACATCTCGGCCGTAGAGCGCGCCGGAATGCGCGACATCGTCGAGGGCCAGAAGCTCGGCTACGAGATGGTCCGCGACAACAAGTCGGGCAAGATGTCCGCCGATCAGTTGAAGGCGGCCTAAAACGGAATTCAGCCTCGCCGGTGACCACGGATGTACTGGCACCGGTGAACGGCTAATTCCAGCGCATGGCCCCGGAAACACCGGTTTCCGGAAAGGATCATGCGCAGAATGAGCAAGTGCACGCGCGTTCAACCGGACGCGCGGCGCTCCGGCGGAGGTCAGGCAATGCCTGGCCTTTTGCTTTTCGGGCGCCGCAAAAGTTCGAAAAGAGCACCGCGCGTTCGCTTGAACGTGCTAAGGATGCTCCAGCAATTTGAATCCGACTGCCGTATTGCTTTGTGCGTGGTCCTGGTCGAAAGACCAGTCTCGCCATTTTCGGCATTACGCTCCGAACCGGGAGAAAGACCTTGACCGCCACTTCGAAGAAATCCCGCGACCAGGCCGAATCCATCTTCAGCAAGACCCAGACCCAGTCCATGTCGCTCAACCGCATTATTTCCGAGCAGGATGCTGTCAGCCAGGCCCGGGAAGCCAAGACCGCTCGGCTGCGCGAACTGCGCCTGGAGAAAGAAGCCGACGAACTGGCTGCAGCCGCCGCGCTCGCGGCCGCGCCGAAGCGCGTGGGCAAACGCTGATGGCCACTAAGCGCGTCCCGCAAGAGGCGATCGCCGCCGACTCGACCATCGCCGATGTCGTGGGAGCCCTCGACAAGCCGGTCGAGTATGTCCGGCGCGTGCTCGAAAAGCTCGAGCGCTGCAAGCGCGCCCATGGCGATGCCCAGGTCAGGCTCGGCGTGCGTGGCCGCTCCGAATGCCCGAACTATCTGATCGAGTATGTCCGCGAAAATGCCAAGACCCGTGAGCGCGTCACCCATCAGGATGCCGCCTATAGCGGCAGCACGCATCGCGAACTGGCACCCCGGCACATCGAGGAGGCCAAGAACTGGTCGCCCGAGGAAATGAACATCACGGCGGTCTCGGCGCTGATCGGCCGGCTTCGCAACCCGAATGCACCATCATCGCGTTTCTCCGACGAGGATTGATATGGCCATAAAATTTTCCGCCAAGGATCAGCCGGCAGCAGCCGCTGCCACCGCAAAGCTGGCCAAGCCGGCCGCCGCGCCGAAAGCCGATGTTGCCGCCGAGGCAGCGACCGACCTGTTCAAGTCGCCGGCGGACGTGGCGTCGCGCAAGACCAGGAAGAAAAAATAGCGCCCTTGCCGCGAAGCGCCGACCTGAATCCCGTTGCCTCAGGGCTGCTCGCCCTGGCGAGCGCCGGGGACTTTTCGTCACTGGAGGAGCGCGCCGGGCCTCTCTTCGACTGCCAGAGCTGTGGCGCCTGCTGTTCCTATTCGGCCGAATGGCCGCGCTTCTCGACCGAAGATGACGCGCAGCTCGACCGGATCCCGCAGAAATATGTGGCTGCCGACGAAGCCGGCATGCGCTGCGACGGCGTGCGCTGCTCGGCACTTTCCGGCGAGGTCGGCAAGTCGACAATTTGCGGCATCTACGACGTCAGACCGGACGTCTGCCGCGCCTGCATGCCCGGTGGCGGCGATTGCCTGATGGCGCGCAAGGCACATGGTCTGCCGGCGCTGTGATAACGGGCCTCGATAGGTCTCAGTTTGAATTTCCACCTCGGGTGGGAAGCCGCCATTCCTGGTCGCTCGGCTGTGGAATGCCAGCGCTCTGCGGCCAGGCCATCGGATGCGTCGAGTAGAGACGGGCGGCTCAGTCTCACTGAGTCAGCGTGTTTTTGTAGATCAGGCCGTCCTTCATGATGATTTTGAAGTTGTTGGCAGGATCGGCCACCAGGTCGAGGTTCTCCAGCGGATTGCCTTCGACGAGCAGGAGGTCGGCGAGCGCGCCCTCTTCGATCACGCCGAGCTTTCCCGGACAGGGATTGCGAAGGCCCGACAGCGCGAGCAGCTCGGCATTGGTCCCGGTCGCCATGACGAGCGCTTCGGCAGGCGTGTACCAACGCGCAAGCGACGCCAGTATTGCTCCCTGCTGCTTCGCCAGCGCGCGGGAGAACAGGACATCGGTGCCCCATGCCGTCTTGATCTTGTATTTCTTCGCGAGTTCGTAGGTCCTGCCGATGCCCGGCCACACCTCATCGGCCTTGGCTCGCTCGACCGAACCCTCTCGGAGGCCTGTCCTCATCAATTCGGGAAGCGGCTGCAAGCTCAGCCAAACGTCCTTTTCGGCGATCAGCTTGGCGGTTGCCTCGTCCATGAGGAAGCCGTGTTCGATGCACTTGACGCCAGCCGCGACAGCCTTCCGGATCGCATCCGAGGTGAAGGCGTGCGCGGCGACGTAGGTGCCCCAATTCTCGGCAATTTCAACGGCGGCCCGCAGTTCGGGCTCGGTGAAGGTGGTGACGTCGAGCGGGCTGTGGGGCGACGACACTCCACCGCCGGCTGTCAGCTTCAGCAGCGCGGCCCCCTGCATGAATTGCTCGCGGGCACGCAAACGCACCTCGTCGGGGCTGTCCACGACTATGCTGCCGCCGTTCCTCTCCATGGGGGTGAACAAGCCGCCGATCGTCCGGGGCAAGTCGCTGAGCTGGCGGAAATCCCCATGCCCGCTGGTCACGGTGATCATGGCTCCGGACGGATAGATGCGCGGTCCCGCGATAATGCCTTGATCTATCGCGCGCTTGAGGCCGAACGCCGGTCCGCCCACATCGCGAACGGTGGTGAAGCCGCGCATCAGTGTATCCGTCGCCTCGTCGCCGGCCGCAAGATTGGCGAAGCCGATGTCGCCCATCGCCTCTGCCGGGGTGGATGCAATCAGCATTGCGTGCCAATGCGCATCGATCAGCCCCGGCATCAGCGTTCGCCCGTTGCCGGCGATGCGCTGCGCGCCCTCGGCCGCGATGGGACTTGTCGAAATCCGCGCAATCAGCTTGCCCTGCACCAGTACACTCGACGGAGCCGAGAGTGCGGCGCCCTTCCCGTCGAAGATGCGAACGTTTTCGAAAAGCACGTCATCGGCGCGCGCGCTGGCGCAAAGTCCAAGCAGGAGAGCCGCCGCAAGCATTTGTCTGCCAGAGCGAAGCATCGTGAAAACCGGGCGCGCAACAAAGAACAACACAGCGGCGCAGGACAGGGCATGCGCCACAACCTTGCCTTTCGTCAGCTCCTGCGATCCAACGGATTGGTGACACATGACGATTATCCCGCTTCAGGAGAGGTGGCCACGGCGCAAGGACAAGTTTGTAGCTTACACGGCATCGGGTCAAGAAGTGTTCCGGACTGGCACCGGACCGGCCTCGTTCGCAGCGAAGGTGGTGTCCAAAGTCAGGCCAATGCGATGATGGCAGGGCCAGCAGTGCAAGGGTTGCCTCAGGAAACGAGCTTACGAAACTTCGCCCACGGGAGTTGGTTTTAAAATCCCGCCGAGGGATACCGCCTTGGGTCGTGACCCGAAATTCGAAATGAGGCACTAACGGTCTTCGGGCTGGCTTGTGCCCGCGCGTTTCGCTGGCTACCTTGCCGGCGGCAGGTCACCGGAGGACGCATCGTGAGCATCGAATTCTTGTTGACGTCGCTGATCGTCGTGGCTTCGCCCGGCACCGGCGTTCTCTATACGCTGAGCGCCGGACTTTCGCGTGGCGCGCGCGCCAGCATCATCGCGGCTGTTGGTTGCACGCTCGGCATCATTCCGCACATGGCGGCCGCCATCACCGGTCTGGCGGCGCTGCTGCACACCAGCGCGCTCGCCTTCGAGACGCTGAAATATCTGGGCGTCGCCTATCTGCTCTACATGGCGTGGAACACGCTGAAGGAGAGCGGCAGCTTGAACGTCGGGCAGGATGTCGCGCCGCGCACGACCGGCAAGGTGATCACCTCAGGCATCCTCATCAACATCCTCAACCCGAAGCTGTCGATTTTCTTCTTCGCCTTCCTGCCGCAGTTCGTCAGCACCGCCGAACCGCATGCGCTGTCGAAGATGCTGGAGCTCAGCTCCGTCTTCATGCTTTTGACCTTCATCGTCTTTGTCGGCTACGGCATCTTCGCCGCCTCGATCCGCAGCCATGTCGTGTCGCGGCCGATGGTGCTCACCTGGATGCGCCGCACCTTCGCCGGCGCCTTCGTCGCGCTCGGCGCAAAACTGGCGCTGACCGAGCGGTAGAGCCGCCGGTGCTATCCCTTTACATATCCCATCGCTTCGACGATCAGCCCGTCCGCAACGCGCATCAGATTGACGCCACGGATGGAGTTGCCTTCGGCGGGCCAGTAGCGCCAACGGATTGTCGCCCGCTCACCGGCGACGAACGTTTCTTCAACGTCGAAGCGGGTGCCGGGTTCGCTGGCGATCGCCGACCACAGCCGCACGCATGCCTCACGGCCGGCATGGCGGGCGCCATCCGGCGCCGGCACGGTGTTTTCGATGACGCAGTCCTCGGCCACCAGCTCGGCGCGCGCCGACGGATCATGAAGCTGGAACACGTCGTTGAAGCGCCGGATGATATCGGCCGTCTGTCTGGATTGGTCGTCGGGATGGACGACAATGATGCTATCCCGTTTCATCTCGGTACCTCCTGATTTCATTTTTCCGCAGCGGCGGCCGTGACGAGGTCGGCCTTGAGCCTGATATCCGCCACGCCCGCCAAAGCCCGGGAGACGAGGCATGTTGCTTTCGCCGATTGGGCAAGGCGCTGGAATTCCTCGGGCGCCAGGCCCGGGATTTCGGCTTCCGTTTCGAGGTCGATGCGGGTGAGCGTCGGTCCGGCCGTGCTCGTGCCGAGATGCACCTTGGCGACGGTGTGAATCCCTACGGGGACATGGCCGCCGTTGCCCAGTATGGCGCTCAACGCCATTGAAAAGCAGCCGGCATGTGCCGCCGCAATCAATTCCTCGGGATTGGTGCCGGGACCGTTTTCGAAGCGCGACGGGAAGGAATAGGCGCCTTCGAAGACGCCGCTGCCGAGCCGCAGACGGCCCGAGCCTTCTTTCAACGAACCCTGCCATTGGGCCTCTGCTTCACGGATGGTCATTTTGTCGTTCTCCTCTTCGATGAAACGCCGAATATATAGACTGATCTACATACTATATAGACCGATTGTCATATTCGGCGCAAGCCTATAAAGCTCACTCCTGACAGAGGTTGACATGGCGAACGACACCCGCATCCGCATGATCGAGGCGACGGCGCTGCTGCTGAGGCAGCGCGGCTATCACGGCACCTCGCTCAACGACATCTTGAGCGCCTCCGGTGCGCCGAGAGGATCGCTCTACTTTCATTTTCCGGGCGGCAAGGACCAATTGGTCATCGAGGTGACGCGCGACAGCGTGGACAAGGTGTCTCGATGGCTTGCCGAAGAGCTGACCGCCGAAATGGATCCGGCGGTGGCTGTCCACCACATCTACCAGTCGGTCGCACGCATGCTGGAGGACAACCAGTTCACGCTTGGCTGTCCGATCGCACCCGTGGTGCTGGACTCGCCGGCCGACGTGCCGGAGTTGGCCGAACTGTGCCGGTCGGCTTTTGAGCAATGGGTAGGCCTGCTGCAGGCGGCCTTCGTCAGGGCAGGGGTGCCTGAGCGCCGCGCCCGCGCCCTGGCGCTGCTTGTCGAATCGTCGCTGGAAGGGCTGATGGTGATCGCGCGCGCCAGCCGCGACCGCGCCCCGGTGCTGGCGGTGGCAGATGAAGTTGCTGCGCTGATTGAAGGTGCCTTGCCTGCCAAAGGGGAGCTGACACGGCGCATTGACGCCGCCTTCTGAGCCGGGCAGCCCGCTAAATAAAGCAAACAAAAAGGGCGCCTTTCGGCGCCCTTTCCGTGAATGCGAGGCAATGTTGGATTAGAAATCCATGCCGCCACTCAAGCCCGCTTGCGGGCTTGAGCAACTTAGATTCATGGGCGTGCTTATGGACTTCTTAGAAACCCATGCCGCCACTCAAGCCCGCTTGCGGGCTTGAGCAACTTAGATTCATGGGCGTGCTTATGGACTTCTTAGAAATCCATGCCGCCACTCAAGCCCGCTTGCGGGCTTGAGCAACTTAGATTCATGGGCGTGCTTATGGACTTCT
>NZ_JBVVQQ010000008.1:0-133134 GCF_055811135.1 Mesorhizobium sp. WSM4817
GGTGGAGCAGCCCGGTAGCTCGTCAGGCTCATAACCTGAAGGTCACAGGTTCAAATCCTGTCCCCGCAACCAAATAAAAAACGGCCCGCATCACGCGGGCCGTTTTGCGTTTGCAGCCTGCTGGCCGCCTTCTCCGGCATGGAAGTGATCATGCGGTCGAGTTCAGGCCGCGTCCCTATTCCCTACCGCAGGCTTTCCAACTCGCGGATGCGTTTGGCGCCGTCGGCCTCGAGCTGCCGGGTGACGGCGCCGATCAGCGTTTCGGCCACGACGAAAAGGGCCGCCGAAGAATCCCAGGCCGAGGGCACGGCGGTGCGCCCGGCGATGACATGGCGGGCAAAGCGGGCGATTGGCGACAGCCACTGGTCGGTGAACAGCACGATCTGCACGCCGCGCTGGTGTGCCGTCTCGGCGAAGCGGACCAGGCTGTCCTGGTAGCGCCTGATGTCGAAGATCACCAGCACGTCGCGCTTGCCCATGTCGATCAGCCGATCGCGCCAGACGCTTTCCTGTCCGGCGAGGTGAAAGACGTTGGGCTGGATGATGGCGAGGTGGGCGGCCATGTAGCGCGCCAGCGGATCGGTGAAGCGGCCGCCGATCAGGAAGGTTTTGCCGCGTCGGTCGGCAAGCTTTGCGACGATGTCGGCAAGCTGTTTGTCGGACAGGTGCCTGAACGTTTCGCGCATGTTGTCGAGCGTCGCCTCCAGCATCGGCGACACCGCGCCGCCGTTCGGCGATGGCGGGTTGAGCGTGCGCGACGCCGGCGACTGCAGTTGCGCCGCCAGTTCGTCCTGCAGCGCCGACTGGAATTCCGGGTAGTTCTGGAAGCCGAGGCGGGCGACGAAACGCAGGATCGTCGGCGAGGAGACGCCAGCGGCAGCTGAGAATTCGGCGACCGTCTTCAGGCCGATCAGCGGATAGCTGGCGATCAGCGTCTGCGCTGCGCGGCGCTCGCCCGCCGGCATCGTGCCGATGCGGTCCGAGATCAGTTCGGCAATGCTCGAAATCATCTTTTCCCCATGCCCGGCCGTTTTGCCGAAATCGCATTTGACCCGAAATCGCGTTTGACAAAGCCGGACAAACTGTATGAAATCATCCACAGGGACGCAATGAGGCAAAATACGTAACATACGATACAGCGCTCCCCGGGGACGACAGGATAATGGAGACAGCACGGCCCGCCAGCCTTGCATCGCCTGAAACCGTAGGGGTGACGAACCCCGGCGGATCGAGCCCTTTCGTGCTGACCTGCGACCACGCCTCCAATTTCCTGCCGCCGGAATTCGGAACGCTCGGCCTTGCTGCCGAAGAGCTTTCCCGCCACATCGCCTGGGATCCCGGCGCGCTGCCGGTGGCCCGCCGCATGGCCGCGGCGCTTGACGCGACGCTGGTCGAGACCCGCATTTCGCGGCTTGTCATCGACTGCAACCGCCCGCTCGACGCACCCGATCTGGTGCCGCCGGTCAGCGAGACCACAACCATTCCGGGCAATGCCGGCCTGTCGCAAAAGCAGCGCGCCGCGCGCATCGCCCTGTCCTGGCAACCTTTTCACGATGCGGTCGCTGACATCATCGATACAAGGCTGGCGCGCGGGCTCGAGACGCGGCTGGTTTCAATCCATTCCTTCAACCCGGTCTACAACGGCAAGAGCCGGCCCTGGCACATTGGCGTCATCCATGACGAGGATCGTCGGCTGGCAGCGCCGCTCGTCGCCGCGCTGCAGCGGCTCGCCGGCGTCACAGTCGGCATCAACCAACCCTATTCGCCGGCCGACCGTGTCTATTTCACGCTGGAACGGCACGCGCGCCCGCGGGACCTACCCTGCGCGATGATCGAAATCCGCAATGACGAAATATCCGACGAAGCCGGGCAGCGAAAATGGGCGGATCTGCTCACGGGGATTTTTTCCGATCTCGAGCCGTCATCCGGATCCCAGGGATCTGGCCGGCGCGGGCTCGGCCATCCGGTGGAACCGGTCAACTGACAAGAAGAAGGGGACTTTCAAATGGCAGGCGGTAATACGAAGCAAGTTGGCAGCGTCGCATACGCGAAGCGCGACAAATCTTATTTCGAGGACCGGCAACTGGTGCGTCACGCCAATGTCTGGCATCTATGGGCGCTCGGCGTCGGCGCCGTCATATCCGGGCATTTTTCGGGCTGGAATTTCGGATTCGGGACAGGCGGCTGGGGCGGCATGCTGGTGGCCGGCATCATCATCGCCATCATGTATGTCGGCCTCGTCTTCTCGATCGCCGAGATGAGCCCGGCTTTGCCGCACACCGGCGCTGCCTACTCCTTCGCCCGGACGGCGATGGGGCCGTGGGGCGGCTTCATCACCGGGCTTTGCGAAAACGTCGAGTATGTGGTGACGCCCGCCGTCATCGCCTTCTTCATCGGCTCCTATATGGGAGGCATCTGGTCGGTCGCCTTTCCCGACTCCAGCGTCTGGCCGCCGCTCTGGTGGCTGGTGACCTATGGGCTGTTCCTGGCGTTGAATATTTTCGGCGTCGCGCTGTCCTTCCGCGTCACGCTGATCGTCACGCTGCTGTCGCTGGCCGTGCTGATTGTCTTCTGGATCAGCGCTATCCCGAGCATGGACTTTTCGCGCTGGGCGTTGAACATCGGCGTCGGTCCGGACGGAGCGGCGATGGAGCTTCCCGAAGGCAATGGCTCGATGTTCCCGTTCGGTTTCTCGGGCGTGCTGGCAACGTTGCCTTTTGCGGTTTGGCTGTTCCTGGCGATCGAGCAGCTTCCGCTGGCGGCGGAAGAATCGGTCGATCCCAAGCGCGACATGCCGCGCGGTATTATCGCCGGCATGCTGACGCTGATGGTCTCGGCCTTCATGATCGTGCTGCTCAACCCGTCGGTCGTCGGCGTTGGTTCGTTCAAGCTCGCGACTTCCGGCGAGCCTCTGCTTGACGGGTTCCGGGCGATTTATGGCGACTCGGGCGCAGTGCTGCTTGGCGTCATCGCGCTGATTGGATTGATCGCAAGCTTCCACACCATCATCTTCGCCATGGGCCGCCAGGTCTATTCGCTGAGCCGCGCCGGCTATTTCCCGTCGGCGCTGTCGGTCACCCACAAATCGTACAAGACGCCGTATGTGGCGATGTTTGCGGGCGCCATCGTCGGCTTCGGCATCATGCTGATCATGTGGTTCGCGCTGGGCGGCGCTACGGCCGGTTCGCTCATCGGCTCGGTGTTGCTGAACATGGCGGTGTTCGGCGCGATGTTCTCCTACATCCTGCAGGCGGTGTCCTTCATCCTGCTGCGCCAGAACCAGCCGAACATGGAACGTCCCTATCGCAGCCCGCTCGGCGTCCCGGGCGCCGTGCTGACGATCATCATCGGCGTGGTCACCCTGCTCTACCAGATTCAGGACCCGAACTTCACCAAGGGCGTGGTCTGGGTGGCGCTGTGGTTCGCCATCGCGATCGTCTATTTCGGGCTGGTCGGCCGTCACAAGCTGATCCTGTCGCCGGAAGAAGAGTTCGCGCTGGAGCACGCGCAGAAAGCCTAACCTGCCTCGGACCTCAAGAAACACCCGGCCGCTTCCTGCGGCCGGGTCCAGAGTTGAACTCTCGAAGCGCCACAAAGGCGGCGGAGCTTGCAAGAATGGCCGGAAATTTCTCGTTCGATCAGTTGAAAAAGGCGGTCTCCAGCGGTGAGGTCGATACGGTGCTGGCGTGCATTGTCGACATGCAGGGGCGGCTGACGGGAAAGCGGTTCCTGGCGCAGTATTTCGTCGATTCCGCGCATGACGAGACGCATGGCTGCAACTATCTCCTGGCCGCCGACATCGATATGGAACCGGTGCCCGGCTACAAGGCGGCGAGCTGGTCGAAGGGTTACGGCGACTTCGTCATGAAGCCCGACCTGTCGACGCTGCGGCGCATTCCATGGCTGGAAAAGACGGCGCTGGTGATCTGCGACGTGCTCGACCACCACACCCATGACGACCTGCCGCATTCGCCGCGCGCCATCCTGAAGAAGCAGGTCAAGCGGCTGAGCGAACGCGGCTATCTCGGCTATTTCGCCTCCGAGCTCGAATTCTATCTGTTCAGCGAAACCTACGATTCCGCCCGCAAGAAGCACTGGCAGGGCCTCGACACAGCCTCGCCCTATATCGGCGACTACCAGATCGGCATCACCACCAAGGAAGAAGGCGTCATGCGCCGGCTGCGCAACGAGATGCAGGCAGCCGGCATTCCGATTGAGAACTCCAAGGGCGAGTGGGGTCCGGGCCAGGAAGAAATCAATGTCCGCTATGCTGAGGCGCTCGAGATGGCCGACCGCCACGTCATCCTGAAGAACGGCGCCAGGGAAATCGCTGAGTCCGAAGGCAAAGCGATTTCGTTCATGGCCAAGTACAATTACGGGCTGGCCGGCAATTCGAGCCATATCCACAATTCGCTGTGGAGCGCCGACGGCGAGACGCCGCTTTTTTACGACAGAAAGGCCGAATGGACACTGTCGACGCTCGGCCAGCAATGGGCGGCGGGCCAGCTCAAATATGCCAGGGAATTCACCTGGTTCCTGGCGCCCTACGTCAACTCCTACAAGCGCTTCCAGGCCGGCACCTTCGCGCCGACCAAGATCATGTGGAGCGAGGACAACCGCACCGCCGGTTTCCGCCTGTGCGGCGAGGGCACCAAGGGCATCCGCATGGAATGCCGCATCGGCGGCGCCGATCTCAACCCCTATCTCGCCTTCGCCGCGCTGATCGCGGCCGGCCTTGCCGGCATCGACGAAAAGCTTGAACTGCAAAAACCCTTCGTCGGCGATGCCTATCAAGCCTCGCAGCTGCCGGAAATTCCGAAGACCCTGCGTGACGCCACCGAGACGCTGGCAAAATCGGAGATGCTGAAGCAGGCACTCGGCGAAGGCGTGCTCGAGCATTATGTCCATACGGCGCACTGGGAGCAGTTCGAATACGACCGCCGCATTACCGATTGGGAACTGCACAGGGGGTTTGAGCGGTACTAAACTACGCCAGCGTCGCCGTTCAGCTTTGCTGCCGGACGGGCGGGCGGCTCAAAACCGAGATTGTCATAAATTGCGAGGACCCAAGGAATGACCGAAACGGTCAAGATAAAATCTCCCGTCGATGGTTCGATCTATGCCGAGCGGCCCATCGCCACGGACCAGGCGATCAATGCGGCGGTCGAGCGGGCCAAGGCGGCGCAGGAGAAATGGGCTGAGACGCCGATCGTCGAGCGCGGCAAGTACATGCTCGCCATGCTGGAAGCGCTGGTCGCCATGACCGACGAGATCGTGCCGGAGATCGCCTGGCAGATGGGCCGCCCGGTGCGCTATGGCGGCGAGTTCGGCGGCGTCAGGGAACGCACCAGCTATATGGTCGAGATCGCCGAAGCGGCACTCAAGCCGGTGATGGCCTCCAATCCGAAGGACGGATTTCGCCGCTATGTGAAGAAGGTGCCGCTCGGCGTGGTCATGGTGATCGCGCCGTGGAACTACCCCTATCTCACCGCCGTCAACACGATCGTGCCGGCGCTGATGGCCGGCAGCGCCGTCATCCTCAAGCATGCGGCGCAGACGCTGCTGGTCGGCGAACGCTTTCAACAGGCGTTCGACAAAGCAGGCCTGCCCAAGGGTCTGTTCCAGAACCTCGTCATGAACCATGCGCAGACCGAAAAACTGCTCGGCTCGGGCAAGATCGACCATGTCAATTTCACCGGCTCGGTCGCCGGCGGCCGCGCCATCGAGAAGGCCGCGGCAGGCACCTTCATGACGCTCGGCCTCGAGCTCGGCGGCAAGGATCCGGCCTATGTCCTGGCCGACGCCAAGATCGACCATGCCGTCGCCAACCTGGTCGACGGCGCCCTCTACAATTCCGGCCAGTGCTGCTGCGGCATCGAGCGCGTCTATGTCCACGAGAAGGTCTATGACGAATTCGTCGAAGGCTTCATCGCCGAAACCAGGAACTACGTCGTCGGCAACCCGCTCGACCAGGCGACGACAATGGGGCCGATGGCACAGGCGCGCTTTGCCGACCTGATCCGCGAGCAGAAGGCCGAGGCGCTGCGCAAGGGTGCCAGGGCGCATATCAACATGAGGGTGGCCAACGACGAGCAAGGCTCGCCCTATCTGGCGCCGGAAGTGCTGACCGAAGTCGATCACCAGATGAGCGTCATGCGTGAGGAGAGCTTTGGGCCGATCGTCGGCATCATGAAGGTGCGCAACGACGAAGAGGCGATCGCGCTGATGAACGACAGCCCCTACGGGCTGACGGCCTCGATCTGGACGCGCGACACCGAGCATGCGACGGCGATCGGTGATCGCGTCGAGACCGGCACCGTGTTCATGAACCGCTGCGACTATCTCGATCCGGCGCTGGTCTGGACCGGCGTCAAGGACACCGGCAAGGGCGCGGCGCTGTCGGCCATCGGCTACGACAATCTGACGAGGCCGAAGTCATATCATCTGCGTGAAGCCATCTGATTTTTTTGAAAGACAGAAATGACAAAATTGATTTCCAAATGGAACTATCCGACAACCGTGCGCTTCGGCGCGGGGCGCATCAAGGAATTGCCTGATGTGCTTGAAGCCACCGGCATCAAGCGGCCGCTCTTCGTCACCGATCCGGGGCTGGCCAAACTTCCGGTCGTCGCTACGACGTTGAAGATCCTCGACGATGCCAAGGTACCCTATGGCGTGTTTTCCGAGGTCAAGCCGAATCCGGTGGACTCCAACCTGACCGCCGGCATTGCCGTGTTCAAGAAGGGCAAGCATGACGGCGTCATCGCCTTTGGCGGCGGCTCGGCGCTCGACCTCGGCAAGCTGATCGCTTTTCAGGCCGGCCAGACGCGGCCGGTCTGGGATTTCGAGGATATCGGCGACTGGTGGACGCGCGCCAACTCCGACGCGATCGCACCGATCATCGCCGTGCCGACCACGGCCGGCACCGGCTCGGAGGTCGGCCGCGCCGGCGTCATCACCAATGAAGCGACCCACACCAAGAAGGTGATCTTCCATCCGAAACTTTTGCCGGCCATCGTCATCGCCGATCCGGAACTGTCGGTCGGCATGCCCGGCTTCATCACCGCCGGCACCGGCATGGATGCGCTCGCCCATTGCCTCGAAGCCTATTGCGCGCCGGGCTATCATCCGATGGCCGACGGCATCGCCGTCGAAGGCGTGCGGCTCGTCTTCGAAAACCTGCCGAAAGCCTTCGCCAACGGCAAGGATCTGGTCGCCCGCGCCCACATGATGAGCGCGGCCGCGATGGGCGCTGCCGCCTTCCAGAAAGGGCTGGGCGCCATCCACTCGCTGTCGCATCCGGTCGGCGCGCTCTACGACACCCATCACGGCATGACCAACGCCGTGTTCATGCCTTATGTGCTGGCCTTCAACCGCGACGCCATCGAGGTGCGCATCGCCCGGCTCGCGGCTTATTGCGGCATCAAGGGCGGCTTCGACGGTTTCGCCAAGGCTGTCACCAAGCTGCGCAAGGAATTGAAGGTGCCGCACGCGCTCCCAGGCCTGATCAAGGGGCTCGACATGGACAAGAAGCGCAAGGGCCTGATCGCCGATATGGCAGTGGTCGATCCGACCGCCGAGGGCAACCCTGTCAAGCTGACCAGGAAGGCGGCGCTGACGCTGCTCGAAAATTCCATTGCCGGCACCGCCTGACACAGTATTCGCGCCGGAAACTGATCCGGGAAATTGAGGGCAAAGAAAGGGGGAAAGATGAAAGGTAAGACGGAAACTCGTTAGCCGGAAAAATAGTCGCGAGGCGATTGCTACAGCCGGTTAAAAAGAGTTTACTTTTTCGCACTGCAGGGCATCGCTTTCACAAACCATTCATCGGGCTGTCACACGAAAACGATACCGCATCGCAGGCGTCCAACGGCGTCAGTTCAACGGAGAGAACACATGTTCAAATTCACGGGAAAAGTACTTTCCCTTACGGCCGTCGCCCTGATGGCGACCTCTGCCATCTCGTCGGCGCAGTCCATGGATGAACTGGTCGCCGCCGCCAAGGCGGAAGGCCAACTCACCACCATCGCGCTGCCGCATGACTGGTGCGGCTATGGCGCGGTGATCGCCGGCTTCAAGGCGAAATATCCGGAAATCACCGTCAACGAGCTCAACCCCGATGCCGGCTCCGGCGACGAGATCGAGGCGATCAAGGCCAACAAGGACAATAAGGGCCCGCAGGCGCCCGACGTCATCGACGTCGGCCTGTCCTTCGGCCCGACCGCCAAGGCCGACGGCCTGATCCAACCCTACAAGGTGTCGACCTGGGACACGATCCCCGACAGCGCCAAGGATCCCGAAGGCTACTGGACCGGCGACTATTACGGCGTGCTGGCGATGATGGTGAACAAGGATCTGGTCAAGGAAGTGCCGACTGATTGGGCCGATCTTCTTAAGCCGGAATACGCCAACGCCGTCGCGCTCGCCGGTGATCCACGCGCCTCGAACCAGGCAATCCAGGCGGTCTACGCCGCTGGTCTTTCAAGCGGCGCCGCGGCCGGTGAAGCCGCAGGTACTGCCGGCCTCGAGTTCTTCAAGAAGCTCAATGCCGCCGGCAATTTCGTGCCGGTCATCGGCAAGCCGGCGACGCTTGCACAGGGTCAGACACCGATCCTGATCAACTGGGACTACAACGCGCTTGCTGGCCGCGACACGCTGAAAGGCAATCCGCCGGTCGACGTCGTCGTGCCGAAGACCGGTGTCGTCGCCGGCGTCTACGTGCAGGCGATCAGCGCCTACGCACCGCATCCGAACGCTGCCAAGCTCTGGCTGGAATATCTCTATTCCGACGAAGGCCAGATCGGCTGGCTGAAGGGCTATTGCCACCCGATCCGCTTCAACGATCTCGCCAAGACCGGCAAAATCCCGGAGGACGTGATGGCCAAGCTGCCGCCGGCCGCATCCTATGAGGCCGCGGTGTTCCCGTCGCTCGATGAGCAGGGCAAGGCCAAGGAAGTCATCACCAAGAACTGGGACGCCGTCGTCGGCGCCAACGTTCAGTAAGGCTGAAAACCGCCGGGCGGCTTCACCGCCGCCCGGTATTCCCGCTAGAGCGACGTGCGTCGGACGCACAAAGTACGCTCTAGAACTCAAATTTCCGCATCGTGCTTTCCGAAAATCGAGTTCGATTTTCGGGCCGATGCGATAAGACGGTAGCCGGCGCATGACCGATCTCTCGCTTTCCGATCACGCGATTGCCGGGAAGACGGCGCCGCCCAGCGAGGCGCGCGCGTTTCGGCTGCCGACGCAATGGCTGGGCGTGGCGCCGTTCTTCATCTTCGCCATCATGTTCCTGGTCCTGCCCACACTCTATCTGGTGCTTGGCGCCTTCCAGAACGCTGCCGGCACGTTCACGTTCGACAACATTGTCGGTATCTTCGACCCACCCAATCTGTCGAACTACATACAGTGCCAATATGATTCCTGGATCTCCTGGGTCGACGGAAACTGCAGGCTGCCCACTATCGTTGCCGCCTACTGGATCTCGATCAAGATCAGCCTCGCTTCGTCGCTCATCGGGGCATTTGCCGGTCTGGCCATTGCCATTGCCATCGTGCGCGGCGGCCTGCCGAACTGGATACGTTCGGCGACGCTGACCTTTTCCGGCGTGGCTTCGAATTTCGCCGGCGTGCCGCTAGCCTTTGCGTTCCTCGCTACGCTCGGCCGGCTCGGCCTCGCGACGGTGATCCTGAACACCGTGTTCGGCCTCAACATTTACGCCCACGGCTTCAACATCCTGTCGTTCTGGGGCCTGACGCTGACCTATGTCTATTTCCAGATCCCGCTGATGGTGGTCATCATCACGCCGGCGATCGACGGACTGAAGAAGGAATGGGGCGAGGCGGCCGCGACGCTTGGCGCCACCACGGCGCAATACTGGCGCATGGTCGTCATCCCAGTGATATGGCCGAGTTTTCTCGGCACCGTCATCCTGCTGTTTGCCAACGCCTTCGGCGCTATCGCCACCGCCTATGCGCTGACCGGCTCGTCGCTCAACATCATTCCCATCGTGCTTTACGCACAGATCCGCGGCGACGTGCTGCACAACCCGCATCTCGGCTATGCCATTGCCTTCGGCATGATCGTCATCACCGGCCTCGCCAACGTCTTCTACATCTGGTTCCGGACGCGCAGCGAAAGGTGGCTCAAATGAAGAGCGGACGTTTCTGGGCCTGGGTCGTCTTCGCGCTGGGTGCGGCCTATTTCTTCATTCCGCTGATCGCGACCGTGGAATTCTCGATGCGCATGCGGCGCGGGGTCTATTCCTTCGATGCCTACGAGGTCGTGCTTGGCGATCCCCGCTTCCAGGCGACCTTCGGCTATTCGGTGCTTGCCGCCATCTTCACCATCATCCTCGGCGTGCTCATTGTTGTGCCCACCGCCTACTGGATCCGGCTACGGCTGCCGCAACTGAGACCGGTCGTCGAGTTCATCACTCTGCTGCCGCTGGTCATCCCGGCCATCGTCATCGTCTTCGGCTACATCAGAATGTACGGATCGAACTCGCCGCTGCCGTTCCTGGCGAGCGACACGGGCACCAACGCCTTGCTGGTCATCGGCTATGCGACGCTGGCGCTGCCCTATATGTACCGCGCCGTCGACACCGGGCTTCGCACTATCGACGTGCGCACGCTGACGGAAGCGGCGCAGATCCTCGGCGCCGGCTGGGGCACGATCATCGCCCGTGTCATTCTGCCCAATGTGCTGATCGCGGTATTGTCGGGCGCCTTCCTTACCTTCGCTATCGTCCTCGGCGAATTCACCATGGCCAGCCTGCTCAATCGGCCGGCCTTCGGTCCCTACCTGCAGAACATCGGCGCCAATCGCGCCTATGAGCCGGCGGCACTTGCCATCATCGCCTTCGCCATTACCTGGGCGTGCATGTCGCTGATCCAGATCCTGTCGCGTTTTGCGCCGCGATCGGCGAACCGGCCAAACTGACCGAAAAGTACTGACCGAAAGAAAAAAAGCCATGGCCGAGCCGTTCCTCTCCATCCAGCATGTGCGAAAATCCTTCGGCCTCACCACCGTGGTCCAGGATTTCAACCTCGACGTCGAGCCGGGCGAATTCGTCTCCTTCCTCGGGCCATCGGGCTGCGGCAAGACGACGGTGCTGCGTATGGTCGCCGGCTTCGAGGAGCCGAGCGCCGGCAAGATCGTCGTCGCCGGCAAGGACATCACCCGGCTCAAGCCCAACCAGCGCAATGTCGGTATGGTGTTCCAGGCCTATGCGCTGTTTCCCAACCTGACGGTGGCGCAAAACATCGGCTTCGGGCTGAAGGTCGCGGGCATGCCTAAGACCGATGCCGACAGGCGCGTTGCCGAGATGCTCGACCTCATCAAGCTGCCGCAGATGGGCGACCGCTATCCCTATCAGCTCTCCGGCGGCCAGCAGCAGCGCATCGCGCTGGCGCGGGCGATTGCGCCGAAGCCGAAGCTCCTGCTGCTCGACGAGCCGTTATCGGCGCTCGACGCCAAGGTGCGCGTGTCGCTGCGCGAGGAAATCCGCTCGATCCAGAAGAGGCTCGGCATCACCACCATCTTCGTCACCCACGACCAGGAAGAGGCGCTGTCGATCTCCGACCGCATCGCCGTCATGTATGGCGGCAAGGCCGAGCAGGTCGGCACGCCGTTCGAGATCTACAACCGACCGGCAACCAAGTTCGTCGCCAATTTCGTCGGCACGCTGAACGTGCTCGAAGGCACCGTCACCGATGCAGCCTCGGGCAAGGTGCGCGTCAATTCGCAAGAGGTCTCGCTGCAGGGAAAGCTGAACGGCTCCAAGTCCGGCGACACGCTGTCGTTGGCGCTGCGGCCCGAGGCGATTTCGCTCGGTCGCCATCCCGGCCGCGACTCCAGTCTTTCGGGCGAGATCACCGAAGTGCACTTCCTCGGCTCGGTCATCCGGGTTCGCGTCGGCATCGGCGGCAGCACGGTGTCGCTCGACACGTTCAACAGCCCGGCCGCGCCGCCGCCCGCTGTCGGCGAGAAGGCCGAGATTTCGTTCTCGTCGGGCGACATGCTGGTGTTGCACTAGGGGAAGAGTGAATGGTGAGTAGTGAATAGTGAATAGCAAGAAGGCGCTTTACGCGCCGAGATTTCTCTGCAAGCGACCATTCACCATTCACCATTCACCATTCACCATTCACCATTCACCATTCACCATTCACCATTCACCATTCACCATTCACCAGCCAAAGCCGTCGCCGTTTTTTTGCCTGCCAATCGCCCGGCTTCGCCGCTACGATGAGGCATGGCGCTTTTCGAGCTGACCCTTGTTCTCCTGCTGATCGCTGTCGCCCTGACGGCGTTGTCGCGGCGTCTCCAGGTTCCTTATCCTTCGTTGCTAGCGTTGGCAGGCGCAGGCATCGCCTTCCTGCCGTTTGCGCCGACCATCGAGATCGATCCCGAACTGGCGCTTGCCTTGTTCATCGCGCCGGTGCTTCTTGACGCGGCCTACGACACGTCGCTGCGCGATCTCAATCGCTACAGGCTGCCGCTTTTCTTGCTGGCGCTTGGCGCCGTCGTTTTCACCACCGCTGCCGTGGCGCTCGTTGGATGGACGATGGCAGGCCTGCCGATCGCTGCGGCCATTGCGCTGGGCGCGATCGTGGCGCCGCCCGATGCCGTGGCGGCGTCGGCCGTGCTTGGACAGTTCAAGGTGCCGCACCGCGTCACCGCGATCCTGCAAGGCGAAAGCCTGCTCAACGACGCCACGGCACTGCTGATCTACCGCATGGCGGTTTCCGCAGCCGCCGGCTCCATCCTGCTGAGCAGCGCGGTTCCGATGATCTTGCTGTCGACGGTCGGCAGCCTTGCCGCTGGTTACGTGCTCGGCCGATTGTCTCTCGTCACCCTCAGCCGCATCAGAGATCCGGCAAGCGGCACGGTGGTGCAATTTGCCGGGACGTTCGGCGTCTGGATCCTGGCCGACAGGATCGGGCTCTCCGCCATCATAACGATCGTCGTCTATGCCATGACCATCGCGCGCACCGCGCCGCGCCGCATGCCGGCCAGAAATCGCGTCAGCTCCTACTCGGTCTGGGAGACGGCGGTGTTCGTGCTCAACGTGCTGGCCTTCGTCCTGATGGGACTTCAGGCACGGTCGATCGTCGGCCGACTTGCCGAGCAGGGGCAGGTCGAAGCGTTCGTCTTCGCCGCAGCCGTGCTGGCTGTCGTCGTCGTCTCGCGTCTCGTCTGGGTGCTGGGATGCGGCGCGATCATGAGGTGGCTCGCCAGCTTCGGTGACGCGGAACGGCAGGCCGAGGCGCCGTCATTTCGCGGCGGCGTGCTGATCGGCTGGTGCGGCATGCGCGGGTTGGTCACGCTTGCAGCAGCATTTGCCTTGCCAGCTGACTTTCCCGGCCGCGACCCAATCGTGCTCGCCGCTTTCTCGGTCGTCCTCGGCACCCTGGTGCTGCAAGGCATCAGCCTGAAGCCGCTGCTGCGCCTGCTTCGTCTCGATCCGGACGAAATTGTCGACCGCGAAGTCGCCCAGGCGCGCGTCGCCATCATGCAGGCCGCGCTGGACGTGTTGAGCGGCAAGACATCGAATGCCGCGGCCGTGGTCCGCGAGCAATTTGCCGCGCAGCGCACGATCGCTGAAAACCCGGAGGACGCCCGGGCTACGACCGAGTACGACAGGTTGCGCCTCTATGCTATCAAGAGCCAGCGTGACGCGCTGGAGCAATTGCGCATCGACGGAACGATCGGCGACGAAGCATATCATCGCCTGGAGGAGGAAATCGACTGGTCGGAACTGGCCGCCTCTCCGCCGGGACGTTTCCAGCCGTTGACGACCTAGCTGCGCTATCTGGCCCAAGCGCTCTGCATCCGGCTGCACATTGCAGCCGATCAGCCCAACGGCTACTGCTTTCAGGGAATTGAGCCGGATAAGTAATGAAGCTGGTCAGCTACAACATCCAGTACGGGTTCGGCGGCGACGGTCGCTACGATCTCTCGCGCTGCGCCAAGATCGTCGCCGGCGCCGACATCATCGCCTTGCAAGAGGTGGAACGGCACTGGCTGCGCAGCAACGAGGACGACCAGCCGGAACTTCTTTCGCGACTGCTGCCCGAACATTATTGGGTTTATGGGCCGGCCTTCGACATGGACGCCAGCGAACGGCGTGACGGCCGCATCGTCAACCGTCGGCGGCAATTCGGCACCATGCTCCTGTCCAGGCTGCCGATCGTCTGGTCGCGCCTGCACACGCTGCCACTGCGCCGCACCGTGCGTCCGCTCAACACCCGCAACGCAGCGCTCGAATGCATGATCCACACCCCTGCCGGTCCGGTGCGGGTGCTGTCGCTGCATCTGGCGCATATCGCCGCCGAAGAGCGGCTGGAGCAGATCGACTATCTGCTCGCCGAGCATCGCCGCGCGCCGTCCGACGGCGGCCCGTGGAGCGGCGCCGACGATGAGCCCGTGCGCAACTGGAGCAATGGCGAGCCGGAGCCGGAAAACCCGCTGGCGGCGATCTGGATGGGCGATTTCAACATGGAGCCGGGCAGCGCCGAGTACCGGCGCATCGTCTGCAGCACGCCGTACCATCGCGGTGCTGCCTATCTCAACGGTTTTGTCGATGCCGCCGCCGTCGGCGGCGAACCAACGGCGGATTTCCACACCCATGTGAAAACCATCGACGGCAGGCTGGCAAAGCGACGGCTCGACCACTGCTTCGTCGGTGGCATGTTGGCGGGACGGGTGCGCTCGGCCAGTGCCGATATCGGCGAAATCGCCTCCGACCATTTTCCGCTGCGGGTCGACATCGACCTGGAAACGCCGTTCGCGACGGGGGCCGAAGGCGCATGAGCCGCCGATGACCTTGTCCGTCTTCTTCGCGGTGCTTGCTGCCGCCGCCATGCACGCGATCTGGAACGCGCTGGTCAAGGTCCATCTCGACCGCTTCCTGTCGATCACGCTGATGACGCTCGGCATGGGCGCCGTGGCGCTTCTGGCGCTGCCATTTGTCGAGGTGCCGAAAGCGGAAGTGTGGCCGTACATCATCGCCTCGGTGATCTTCCACATGGGTTACAGGACGTTCCTGATAGGCGCCTACAAGGCCGGCGATTTCGCCCAGACCTATCCGCTGGCGCGCGGCACGGCACCGCTGCTGGCTGCACTTGGCGGCATTGTGGTCGTCGCTGAAGTTCCGGCGCCGCTCGCCATTCTCGGCATTGTTCTCTTGTCGGCCGGGACGCTGGTTTTGTCGTTTCGCGGCGGCGCGCATCTGGAAAGGCTGAACCTGCGCGCCGTCGGCTTTGCGCTGGGCACCTCGATTTTCATCGCTGGCTATACGCTGTCCGACGGCAGCGGCGCGCGGCTGGCAGCGACGGCGTCGAGCTATGCCGCATGGCTGTTCGTCTGCGATGCGCTGTGGGCGCTGGTGCTGTGCCTGATCTTCCGCGGACCAAAGGCGCTGCCGGTCCTGGCGCGCGACTGGAAGGCGGGCGTGTATACCGGCGTGCTCAGTGGTGCCGCCTACTGGATCGTGATGTGGGCGATGACGAAGGCGCCGATCGCCTCGGTTGCGGCGCTGCGCGAAACCTCGATCCTGTTCGCCATGATGATCTCGGTGTTTGCGCTCGGCGAGAAGATGACCGCCTGGCGGGGTGCCGCCGTGCTCAGCATTGTTGCCGGCGTCGTCGCGCTGAGGCTTGGATAGGCTAAAGCGCGTCGCGTTCGACCGACCTCACGCGACGCGCTTTAGATTGTTGTTTTATGCATGTCGCTAACGCAAAACCGCTGCACACTTTTGCGCGACATGCATTAAGCGCCTATCTCGAGGTCGAACACCATCAGCCCGTCGGCTCCGCCTTCAAGCGCCGCGACCAGCCGAGCGCCGGCTCGGCTGTGAGCCTCATGCACCAGATAGGCGTCGCGTGCGGCGGCATCGCGGAAGTCGATGGTGAATCCGTGCGTGAAGCCGCGCGCGAACGGCTCCGGGCTGGTGTTGGCGCTGAATTCGACCTTGCCCATACCGTCGATCACCCGCCGCAGCGCCTCAAGGTCGGCATGGATTGCCGCGCGCTCGGCGTCGGTGACGTCATTGCGGAATCGAGCGAAAACACAGTGCCTGATCATTCTTGGAATCTCATGCCGCTTGGTTGGTGGAAAACACGGCCGGCGGCAGCGGGACGCGGCCAAGGATCAGATCGGCGCCCTTTTCGCCGACCATGATGGTTGGCGCATTGGTGTTGGAAGAGGGGATGCGCGGCATCACCGAAGCGTCGCAGACGCGCAAGCCCTCGATACCACGCAGCCTGAGATCGGGCGTCACCACGCTCATCGCATCATGACCCATGCGGCAGGTGCCGACAGGGTGGTGGTCGGTCTTGGAACTGCGGCAGGCATAGTCGAACAGCTCGTCGTCGCTGGTGAGTGCCGGTCCCGGCAGCACCTCGCGCAGCACGTAGGGGGCCAGCGCTTTCTGCCGCATGATCTCGCGCGCCAGCCTGAGCCCCTTGATCGACATGTCGCGATCGTAGGGGTCGGACCAGTAATTCGGATCGATCAGCGGGCGGTCGGCCGGGTCGGCGCTGTTCAGCCGCACCGTGCCGCGCGAACGCGGGCGCAGGAAGGCCGAGTTCAGCGTCACGCCCGGATTTTTCAGTTTTTCGACACCGGCCTCGATGCCGGAGCCGAGGCCGAGATGGAGCTGGATGTCGGGCGAGGCGGCGGTCGGGTCGACGTACCAGAAGCCGCCGGTCTCGAACAGGCTGGAGGCAACCGGGCCTTTTTTCAACAGCAGGTACTGCAGGCCGGCCCACACCGTCCGGTGCAGCTTGGCGTAGTTGTCGTAGGTGTGGTCGCCGGTGCATTCGGCAATGACGAACAGGTCGAGATGATCCTGCAGGTTGGAACCGACGCCGGGCAGATCGTGTACCGGCGTCACGCCGACCGACTTCAGATGGTCGGCCGGGCCGATGCCCGACTGCATCAGCAGCTTCGGCGAGCCGATGGCGCCGGACGAGACGATGACTTCGCGCTCGGCGCGCAGGATTTTCTTCTCGCCGCCCGGCCTGTCGACGATCTCGACACCGACGGCGCGGCCCTTGTCGATGACGATGCGCGTCACCAGCACATCAGTCCTGACGGTCAGGTTTTTTCGCGCGCGGATCGGCCTGAGATAGGCGACCGAGGCGGAGGAGCGTCTCGCGTCCTTCTGCGTCAATTGGTAATAGCCGACGCCTTCCTGGGCTACCCCGTTGAAGTCCGGATTGAAGGGAATGCCCATCTCCTGCCCGGCGCGGAAATAGGCCTCGCAGATCGGCAGCGGCGCAATCGGGTTCGAGACGCCGAGCGGACCCTGGTCGCCGTGAAAATCGTTGGCGTAGCGCTGGTTGTTCTCGGCCCGCTTGAAATAGGGCAGCACGTCGCGATAGCCCCAGCCGGCAAGGGCCTCTTCCTTCTCCCAGGCGTCGTAATCGCGGGCGTTGCCGCGTGTGTATATCTGGGCGTTGATGGAGGAGCCGCCGCCGATCACCTTGGCCTGTGTGTACCGGAAGACGCGGTCCTTCATGTGCTTTTGCGGCACGGTCGACCAGCCCCAGGCGGCGATGCCCTTGGTCATCTTGGCGAAGCCGGCCGGCATGTGGATCAGCGGGTGCCAGTCCTTGCCGCCGGCCTCGAGCAGCAGCACTGAATTCGATGGCTCTTCGCTCAGCCGGTTGGCCAGCACGCAGCCGGCCGGGCCGGCGCCGACGATGATGTAGTCGGTCATGGCGTCACCTGTTCACAGCCTCGGCACCGACAGCGCACCGTCGACATTGATGATCGAGCCGGTCGAAAAACCGAGCTTGCCGCCGGCGAGTGCCACTACGGCGGCCGCGACATCGGCGGCTTCGCCCCAGCGCTTTGCCGGCACCAGGCCGCCGTCGATCAGCGCATCGTATTTGGCGGTTACCCCTGCGGTCATGTCGGTGTGGATGATGCCCGGCCGCACCTCGAACACGCCAATGTTGTCGGCGGCGAGGCGAAGCGCCAGGGTTTTCACCCACATCGAAAGTCCGGCCTTGGAGATGCAATAGTCGGCACGTTCCGGCGAGGCCATTTCGGCGCTGACCGAGGTGATGGTGATGATCGTTTTTGGGTGATCACCCGGCGCTGCAAGCATTGCCCTGGCAACGGCCTGGCTGAGGAAGACGGTGCCGCGCAGATTGATGGCGACGATCCGGTCGAAATTGTCCGGTTTCAATTCCAGCAGGTCGCCGCGTACCACGGCGCCGATGCCGGCATTGTTGACCAGGCAGTCGATGCGGCCGAAGGCGCTTGTCGTGGCATCGACCAATGCGGCATGGTCGTCGAGGTCGGCAATGTCGCCGCAATGGTAGGCGAATTTCACGCCGCGGACGGTGATGTCAGCGGCAACCCCGTCGCCGGCTTTTTCGGCAAGGTCCACGACAAGGATATCGAAGCCGGCATCGGCCAGCGCCTCGGCGCAGGCAAGGCCGATGCCGCGCGCGCCGCCGGTGATGAGGGCTGCCGGACGGCTCATGTGAAGATGTTCCTTTGGACGTCAGCGCCGCCCCTAATCGCCCTGCCGGGCACTTCTCCCCGTATAGTGACGGGGAGAAGGACGCCTTCATCGCCTGCTTCGCCAATCGCCAGCGTTGCAAAAAAGGCGCCGAGGTTGCGGCCAGCGGGCTTCTCCCCGTTCACGGGGAGAAGGTGCCGGTAGGCGGATGAGGGGCGGCGCAGACCGATCATAGGACAAGCTCGCTCTTGCGGATGTGGTCGGCGACGCGCAGCGCTTGTGCGGCGATCGACAGCGCCGGATTGACCGCGGCCGAGTTCGGCAGGAAGCCAGCGTCGACGACAAACAGGTTCTTGTGGTCGAACGAGCGGCAGAACGGGTCGAGCGGCGAGGTTGCCGGATCGTCGCCCATCTTGACCGTGCCGCACTGGTGCGACGGCGTGCGCTTGTCGAAAGGCCGCGACAGGACGATCGGATAGCCGCAGGCGCGGAAGTTCTCGCGCATCACCTTGGTCAGCCCGTCGAGCGACTGCATGTTGGAGCGCCGCCACTGCATGACGATGTCCTTGCCGTCGACCATGATGCGGCTTTCGGGGTCTGGCAGGTCCTCGCACATCAGGTACCAGTCGACGGCGTGGCCGGCCATGAAGTCCAGCGCGAATTTGGGTGCAAGCTTGACGTTGGCCCTCAGGATATGACTGTCGATCTTGCCGAGGAGCTGGACGTTGCCGAGCGGCTTGCCGCCCTTGCCGTCGGATAGATAGTAGTCGTTGAGCATCAGCGTCTTCTGGTAGACGGAGGTGTTCCTGCGGCGCGGATCGATCGCCAGCATGGCGCTCGAATTGTGGTTCATGAAGTTGCGGCCGACCTGGTCGGAGCGGTTGGCAAGGCCGTTTCCGTTCGGGGACGGCGAACGCAGCAGGATGGCGGCGGAATTGACCGCTCCGGCCGAGAGGATGACCAGTTTCGGCGTCACTTTCTTCAGTATGCCGTCCTGGCGATAGTGAACGGCTGCGATCGTCGTGGCATCCGGTGAGGCTTCGAGGTATTCGACATGAGCACCGGTCTCGAGCCTGATGTTCCGGTCGGCAAGTGCCGCTGTCAGCGGCCCCGATTGGGCGTCGACCTTGCCGGTCCCGGTGTTGGGAAACGCGTCCCAGCCTGTCTTGCCGTCCTTTAGCCAGGCATCGATGTCGACGCCGAGCGGCAGCGATGCAGGATGCAGGCCGAGGCCCATGAGTTCGGCGCGGGCGCGGGCGATCGGCGGCTCGTCCGGCACCGGCCTGAAGGGGTAGGGGATCGAGTGGAACGGTTCGGTCGGGTCTTCGCCGAGTGCGCCGCGCACGCGAAAAAGCTGCTCGGCCCTGGAATACCAGGGCTCGAATTCCTCATAGGAGAACGGCCATGCCGGCGAGACGCCGCCATAGTGTTCCATGACGGAAAAGTCTTCCCTGCGGTAGCGGATCAGCACCGCGCCATAGAATTTCGAATTGCCGCCGACATAGTAATAATTGCCGGGATTGAACGCAGCACCCCCGGCCTCGCGCCACATCTCCTTCGGCCGGTAGTGGCCGTCGACGAAGATGGCGCGCGTGTCGCGCGTGTGCGGCGTCGCCGGCAGCGGTTCGCCGCGCTCCAGCATCAGGATCGAGGCGCCACTGCCGGCAAGGCCGGAAGCGATCGTGGCGCCGCCGATGCCGGAGCCGATAATGACGATGTCTGGGTTTGTCATGGCTGTCAGAGGATGCGGTTCTCGGTCGCCGGATCGAAGAACACCGCCTTGGTCAGGTTGAAGGCGAGCGGCGTGACCGTGCCCGGCTGGATGTTGGCGTCGGCGCGCAGACGCGCCACCACCGCCTTGCCGCCGAGATTGGTGACGGCGAAGGTGTCGGAGCCGGCCGGTTCCACAACCTCGATGTGACAGTCGGCGGTGGCGATGTTCGATGCGTTGCGTTCGGCTCCTTCAGGATCGGTCAGGGCCTCGGGACGGACGCCAAAAATGATCGGCTTATCGTGGAATGCCGACAGACCAGTCGGCGCATCGGCCAGCGGCAGCGAGATCGGCTCGCGCGCCTCGCGCTGCAGCACCACGGAAAGCGCATTGCCATTGCCGCCGATCGTCGCCGGGATCAGGTTCATCGCCGGCGAGCCCATGAAGTCGGCGACGAACAGATTGGTCGGGTTGTTGTAGATTTCGGCAGGCGTGCCGAATTGCTGCACCTCGCCGTCGCGCATCACCGCGATCTTGGTGGCCAGCGTCATCGCTTCGATCTGGTCGTGAGTGACGTAGACGATCGTGGTGCCGGTGGTTGCGTGCAGCCGCTTGATCTCGATGCGCATGTCGACGCGCAGCTTGGCGTCGAGATTGGAGAGCGGCTCGTCGAAGAGAAACAGCTTGGGGTCGCGCACCAGCGCCCGGCCCATGGCGACGCGCTGACGCTGGCCGCCGGAAAGCTGGCTCGGCTTGCGCTGCAGGAGGTGGCCGATCTGCAGCACCTTCGCCACCTTGTCGATCGCCTTCTGGCGCTCGTGGGCCGGCACGCCGCGCATCTCCATGCCGAAGGCAATGTTTCCCGCGACGGTCATGTTCGGATAGAGCGCATAGCTCTGGAACACCATGGCGATGTCGCGCTTCGAGGGGTGGAGATCGTTGATCGTGCGTCCGTCGACACGGATTTCGCCTTCGGTGATAGTTTCCAGGCCGGCGATGGTGTTGAGCAAGGTCGACTTGCCGCAGCCGGACGGGCCGACCAGCACGAGGAAGCCGCCCTTTTCGAGATCAACGTCGATGCCCTTCAGGATCTCGACCGATCCGAACCGCTTCCTCAGCCCATCAATTTCGAGAAAAGCCATTCGATTATCCTTTGACGGCGCCGGCCATCAGGCCGCGCACGAAATAGCGGCCAGCGACCACATAGACGAGAAGGGTCGGCAGTGCGGCGATCATCGCCGCCGCCATGTTGACGTTGTATTCGACGACACCGGTCGAGGTGTTGACGACGTTGTTCAGCGCCACGGTCATCGGCATCGCGTCGCCGGTGCCCGCATAGGCCGAGGCGAACAGGAAATCGTTCCAGATGTTGGTGAACTGGTAGATGACGGTGACGACGAAGATCGGCATCGAATTCGGCAGCATGATGCGCCGGAAAATCTGGAAGAAGCTGGCTCCGTCGACCTGTGCCGCCTTGACCAGTTCGGTCGGGAACGCCTCGTAATAATTGCGGAAGAACAAAGTGGTGAAGCCGAGCCCGTAGACGACGTGGACAAAGACCAGATTGACCGTCGGATTGCCCAAGCCGAATGAAAATCCCGTTGCGTTTCGCAGCGTCACGCCGAAGCGGCCGAGGCTGCCGAGGATCGTCGCCATCGGCAACAGCACCGACTGGAAAGGGATGAAGCAGGCAAACAGCATCAGCCCGAAAACCAGCGTGTGGCCGCGGAAGCGCCATTTGGTCAGGACATAGCCGTTGAGCGCGCCGAGCAGCGTCGAGATCAGCACCGCCGGAACCACCATCTTGATGGAATTCCAGAAATAGCCCTTGATGCCGGCGCAGGTCAGGCCGACGCAGGTCTCGCCCCACGCCTTCAGCCACGGCTCGAAGGTCGGCGCCTGCGGCAGCGCCAGCATGTTGCCGTTCTGGATCTCGTCCATGGTCTTGAACGAGGTCACCAGCATGACGAACAGCGGCATCAGGTAGAACAGCGCGAACAGCGCCAGCAGGCCGTAGATGACGATGCGGTTGACGGTCCTGGCGCTGATGCCGCCAGTGCTCTGGCGAGTGGGCGTGGCAATGACGCTCATCGCGGCCGCTCCCTGAGCTCGGAATAGAGATAGGGCACGATGATCGCGGTGATGGTCATCAGCATGATCACGGCGCTGGCCGAGCCGACGGCCATTTCGTTGCGCTTGAAAGTGTACTCATACATGAAGTTCGACGGCAGCCAGGCCGAGCCGCCCGGCCCGCCGCTGGTCAGTGCTACGACCAGATCGTAGGACTTGATGGCGAGGTGAGCGAGCACGATGAAGGCCGAGAGGAAGACCGGCCGCAGCAGCGGGATGACGATCCGGCGATAGAGCTGGACCGTGGTGGCGCCGTCGATCTGCGCCGCCTTCATGATCTCGCCGTCGATGCCGCGCAGGCCGGCCAGGAACATCGCCATGATGAAACCCGAGGCCTGCCAGACGCCGGCGATCACCACGGTGTAGATGACGAAATCCTTGTTCTTGATCCAGTCGAAATGGAAGCTCGTCCAGCCCCATTGATGCAGCGTTTGCTCCAGGCCGAGGCCGGGATCGAGGAACCATTTCCAGGCGACGCCGGTGACGATGAAGGACAGCGCCATCGGGTAGAGATAGATCGGCCGCAACATGCCTTCGCCACGGATCTTCTGGTCGAGCAGGATGGCCAGGAAAAGGCCGAGCGCCAGGCAGATGAAGATGTAGAGAAAGCCGAAAATGCCCATATTGGTGATCGACGTATACCAGCTCGACGGCGGGTCGCTTTCGAAAGTCCAGCGCCATAGCCTCTGATAGGCACGCGGCCCAGTCAGCGCATAGGACGGGAAGGTCTTGGAGTTGGTGAAGGACAGATAGACCGTCCACAAGATGAAGCCGTAGACGAAGACGATGGTGATCGCAAAGCTTGGCGCCAGCACGATCTTCGGCAGCGCGTCCTGCAGGCGCGAACGCACCGACGCGCCCGGGCGCGCATTATGCTCCGGCGTCAGCTTGATCTGGGTCGCGACCGTTGTCATGGGCTCCTCCCTCGCGGGTCCCTTCACCGCCAGGCGGGGAAGGATAGCCCCGTCGAGACGGGGCGTGTTGGTTGATCGCCGGCGCCATTCCGACCAGAAGCCGACCATCCTGGCTTGGTGGAACCTTCCCCACCGGAGCGGGGAAGGTCCTTTCATGCCGGTTCTTATTTGGCGTCTTCGATTGCGTTGACCAATTGGGTCACGGCCTCGTCCGAGGTCTTGATCTGGCCGTGGACGAATTTCGAGACGACGTCCTTGTAGGCATTGGCGACGGCCGGCGGCGCGCCATAGCCTTGCGCCAGCGAACCGAACAGCGTGCCGCCTTCGTTGGCGGCCTTCAGGTCGGCCATGCCCTTCTTGCCGCAAGCGTCGAAGTCGGTGTCGGGCACGTCGGTGCGGGCCGGGACGGAGCCCTTGACGACGTTGAAGGCCGACTGGAAGCTCTTCGACAAAGTTGCGGTGGCCAAGGCGACCTGCGCGGCCTTTCGGTCCTCCGGAACGTCGAACATGCCGAACATGTCGGAGTTGTAGACCACGCTGCCGTCGGTGCCCGGGAAGCGATAGCACAGGAAGTCGGTGCCCGGGGTCTTCTTGGCGGCGTTGAATTCGCCCTTGGCCCAGTCGCCCATCACCTGCACCAGCGCATCGCCCTTGATGACCATGGCGGTGGCGAGATTCCAGTCGCGGCCGGAGAAGTTCGGGTCGACATAGGTGACGAGCTTGGCGAGGTTGTCGAACGACTTCTTCATCGTGTCGGATTTCAGCTGCTCTTCGTCGAGGTCGTTGAAGGCCTTTTTGTAGAACTCAGGTCCGCCGGTCGACAGCACGACCGAATCGAACATGGTGGCTTCCTGCCAGTTCTGGCCGCCAAGCGCGAGCGGGATGACGCCCGCAGCCTTGGCCTTGTCGAGCAGCGCGATGAATTCGTCGAAGGTCTTGGGCTCGGTGCCGCCGATCTTGTCCATCACCGCCTTGTTGATCCACAGCCAGTTGACGGAGTGGACGTTGACCGGAGCCGCGACCCACTTGCCGTCATAGACCGAGAATTTCTGCAGGGCGGCCGGAACGGATTTGTCCCAGCCTTCCCTAACCGCCGCCTCGGTCAGGTCGCCCATCACGCCGGCTGCGGCGTAATCGAGCACGGTATAGCCGAGCATCTGCGAGGCGGTCGGGTAGTTGCCCGCCGCGACCATCGCCTTCAGCGCGGTCATGGCGGCGTCGCCGCCGCCGCCGGCCACCGGCACGTCCTTCCAGGCAAAGCCCTGCTTGGCCAGATCCTCCTTGAGCACGTTCAAGGCAGCCGCCTCGCCGCCAGACGTCCACCAATGCAGCATCTCGACTTCCTTGACGTCCTGGGCATGGGCCGCGAACGCAAGACCCGAGCCGAGAGCCGTTCCGATAAGCAATTTGCGCAACATGTACTTCCTCCCTTGTTGCAGCTACACGACCGGCTGATGTCCGCCGGGTTCTTCCCAACTCAGCCGACCCACCATCCGGTGCGCTGGCCGCGATGAAACTGGATCGTCTTTTCCTCGGTATAGTCCTCGACGGCGCGCTTGCCGAGTTCGCGTCCGAGACCGGACTGCTTGTAGCCTCCGAAAGGCAGCTCGGGATAACCTTCCATGAACGTGTTCACCCAAACGGTTCCCGAACGCACATTCCGCGCCACCGACATGCAGGTGTCGATGCTGGCGCTCCACACGCCCGCCGATAAACCATAGGGCGTGTTGTTGGCGATGCGCAACGCCTCTTCAATCGATTCAAACGTCAGCACCGAGAGCACCGGGCCGAACACTTCTTCACGTGCAATGGCCATGTCTTCGGTGACGCCGCGAAGGATAGTCGGGTCGAGATACTGACCGGCATTGGAGGCGATCTGCTTGCCGCCGCTATAGACGCTGCTGCCGTCGTTTGCCGCCGCCGCCACGTAGCCGGCGACCTTGGAAAGGTGCTCGGAAGAGATCATCGCGCCGACCTTGGTGCTGTCGTCGAGCGGATCGCCGACGATGACCCTTGCGGTGAGCGCCTTCACCGCGTCGAGGAAATCGTCGGCGATCGCCTCGTGGACGATTAGCCGGCTGCCGGCGTTGCAGCATTCGCCGGCGTTGAAAAAGCCGCCGAACACCGCCGCGTCTGCGGCGGCTTCGAGGTCGGCGTCTGGAAAGACAATCTGGCCGTTCTTGCCGCCGAGTTCCATCGAGACCTTCTTCAGCGCGTTCGCAGCCGACGCCATGGTCATCTTGCCGACCCGGGTGGAGCCGGTGAACGACACCATCTCGACCAGCGGGTGGGCGACCATCGGCGCGCCGACATCGGCGCCCAGGCCGGCGAGGATGTTGACGACGCCATCCGGCAAGCCGGCCTGCATCAGGATGTCGCCGAGCACGAAGGTCGAGGCCGAGGTCATCTCGCTCGGCTTGACCAGCGCCGTGCAGCCGGCGCCGAGCGCGAACGGCAGTTTCTGGCTGACGATGAGGAACGGAAAATTCCATGGCGTGATGATCGAGACGACGCCGATCGGTTCACGCAGCACGACGCCCAGCATGGCATCGCCGAGGTTGGCGTAGGTTTCGCCATGCAGCGTGCGGGCAAGCGCCGCGGCATAGCGCCAGATGTCGACGGCACCGCCGATCTCGCCGCGCGCCTGGGCGATCGGCTTGCCGGATTCCAACGCGTCGAGCCGGGCAATCTCCTCGAGCCGCGCCTCGATCAGGTCTGCCGCCTTGAGCAGGATTGCGGCGCGCTCGCCGGCCTTCATACGCGGCCAGGGGCCGATCTCGAAAGCCTTGTGCGCGGCCTGTACCGCCGCCTCGACTTCGGCCGCGCCGGCTTGCGCATAGCGCGAAACGGTAAAGCCGTGGCCGGGGCTGTTGCGCTCCAGCGTGCGGCCGTCGCGGGCATCGACGAACTTGCCGTCGATCAGCAGCCGGTAGGTCTTCGGTGCTGCGGATGCCTCGGCGGGCATGGCGATGGTGAGGGGCAAGTTCATGTGAGTTCTGGGTTCCGCTTGCATTCTAGGATCTTGAAAACGCTAGTTTCCGCTTGGCCTTGAAAGCGTCGACACCGACCTTGAGGTCTCCGGTCAGCGCGATGAAGCCGCTGGCCAGCGCCTCTGTCGCGGCAGCACTTTCCTCGCCCTCGGCGACCGCGATCATCAGCTTGGCGGCTTCGGTTGCCAGCGGGCCGCGCTCGGCGATCTTGCCGGCCCAGGCCTTAGCCTCGGTGAATGCGTTGCCCGTTTCGACCACCCGGTCGACGATGCCCAGAACGAGTGCTTCGGCAGCCACGAACAGTTCTCCGCCAAGCGCCATGCGCCGCACCGTCTGGGCGCCGAAGCGGCGCACCGCGCGCTGCGTGCCGGACCAGCCGGGCACCACGCCGATCGAGGTTTCCGGAAAACCCAATTTGACCTGCGCCTCGGCGACGCGGAAGTCGCAGGCGACCGCCAGTTCCAGCCCGCCACCCAGTGCATGGCCGGACAGAACGGCGATCGTCGGCTGCCGCAACCGCGCCAGCCGATCGAAGACGCGGTGGCCGTAGCGAACCCATTGCACCTGGAAATCGGCGGCGCTCATTTGCGACCAGGCTTCGACGTCGCCGCCGGCGCAAAAGCCCTTGCCTTCGCCACACAGCAGCACGACACGAACGCTGTCCGCAGCTTCCGCCGTATCGAGCGCGGCTTCCAGCGCGCGCAGCATCGGGATGTCGAGCGCGTTGAATTTCTCCGGCCGGCGCAGCGTGACGATGCCGATGGCACCGTCTGTTTCAAAGCTGACGAGACGCTCAGCCATGCGCGCCCCCAAGGGAGGCGCCGCCATTGAGCGACAGTCCGATCGGCCGGTCACGGTAGAGCGCGTCCGGCGTGACCTTCAGGTCGTTGGCGACGGCGAGCGGGATCTCGGCCTGCGCCAGCACGTCGCGCTCTAGGTCGATGCCCGGTGCCAACTCCATAACCATCAGCCCATCCGGCGTCAGCTTCATGACGCAGCGCTCGGTGACATAGGTGATGTCCTGTCCTTGCGCGACAGCGCGCTTGCCCGAGAAGGAGATGTGCTCGACCTCGCCGACCACCTTCTTGACCTTGCCTTCCCCGTCGATACGGATGCCGCCATCGGCCAGCGACAGTTTGGCGCCGGCATTGAAGAAACCGGAAAAGACGATCTTCTTCGCCCGCGCGGTGATGTCGACAAAACCGCCGGCGCCGGCGGTGACATGCGGCCGCGCCGAAAGCTTCGACACGTTGACCGAGCCATGGCGGTCGATCTGCAGGAAGGACAGCAGCGACGCGTCGAAACCGCCGCCCTGGAAATAGATGAACTGGTGTGGCGAAGGCATGAACGCGTCGGCGTTCGACGAGCAGCCGAACTTGAAGTCGAGCAGCGGCACGCCGCCGACCGCGCCCTGTTCGATCACCCAGGTGACCTTGCCGTGCTGGCCCTCCTCGATAAGGATGCGCGGCACGTTGGCCGAGATGCCGAAACCGATGTTGACGGCCATGCCGTCGGCAAGCTCCATGGCGACGCGCCGCGCGATGACCTTCTGGACGCTCATCTCGGCGTTGCGGAAAGTCGACAGCGGCCGGAAGATCTCACCGGAGATTGCCGGGTCGTAGGGTGTCAGCGTCGTCTGCAGCTGGTCGGGCGCCGCCACGATATGGTCGACCAGCACACCGGGCACGCGCACGTCATGCGGCTTCAGCGTGCCGTTCTCGACGACGCGCTTGACCTGCGCGATGACGATGCCGCCATTGTTGCGGGCGGCGAGTGCCTGCTCCAGCCCGCCGAGATAGGCGCCCTCGTGCTCATAGGTGAGGTTGCCGCGCTCGTCGGCGGTGGTGGCGCGGATGATCGAGACATCAGGCACGATCGAGCGGAAATAGAGCCATTCCTCGCCGTCGAACTGCTGCACCGAAACGATCGGCTCGCTGGCTGCCGCATTCATGGCGCAGCCCTGATGACGCGGGTCGGCGAAGGTGTCGAGGCCGACCTTGGTCAGCACGCCGGGGCGCTTGGCGGCGGCCTCGCGATGCATGTCGAACAGGATGCCTGACGGCACGTTGTAGGCGGCGACCGAATTGTCACCGATCATCTTCCAGATCTGCGGCGGTTCAGAGGATGAAGGGCCGGACGGATAGGAGCCGCACAGCGTGCGCTTCAGCAGGCCGGGCTTGGCCAGATGGTCGATACCCCTGATGCCGTACATGTCGCCGGCGGCGATCGGGTGCAGCGTTGTGATGTCCTTCGGATGGCCTTGCGCGTCGAAGCGCTCGCCGATCGCGGCAAGCACCGCATCCGGGCAGCCGAGGCCGCTCGACGACGACACCGAAACGACCATGCCGTCGCCGATCAGGCTGGCGGCTTGCGCTGCGGAGACGAGTTTGCTCACGCTGCGCCCCCGAGATTCGGATCGATCGCGACCGATTTTCCGGACCTGGCTGATTGCAACGCGGCTTCGGCTGATGTCAGCGACCACACGCCGTCCTCGCCGGTGGCCGACGGCTGGCCTTCGCCACCGATCGCCGCGTGGAACTGGCGCAGGGAACGGACATAGAGATCTTCGCGGTCGAAGCTCAATTCCTCCTCGCCCTTTGCCGTGCGCAGCAGCACAGAGCCGATCGGCTTCTGCGTCATCACATCTTTCGCGATCAGGGAGCCTTCGCTGCCATGCACCTCGAAGCCGGTGCCGGCGAATTTGATGGTGAAGCCTTCATGCGACTGGGCGATGATGCCCGATCTGAAGCGCCAGATGCACATGGCGCCGTCTTCCAGCCCGCCGCTGGCCATGCCTGCGGCCTGGGTGAACGCCGAAACCTCGAGCGGATCGTCGCCAAGCACGAAGCGCAGCGTGTCGGCATCGTGCACGGTGATATCGAGCACCAAGCCGCCACCGGCTTCCGGCCTGGTGATGCGCCAGCCCTGCAGATTTTCAGGCAGATAGACCGAGTGGAAGACGCGCGCGGCAATCGGCTTGCCGATGCGGCCGTCGGCAATGGCTTCGCGCATCGCCCGGTGCGAGCCGGCATTGCGCAGATGATGGTTGGTGCCGAGCACGAGACCGGCCGCCTTGGCGGCGGCGACCATCTTCCGCGCATCGGCGCTGGTCAGCGCCAGCGGCTTTTCGCACAGTACATGTTTTCCCGCGGTGATGGCGGCTAGTGCCTGTTCGAGATGCAGTTCGTTGGTGGTCGAGATGTAGACGGCGTCGATGCCGGAGCCGAGCAACGCATCGAGCGTCGAGACGGCGAGCGCAATGCCGTTCTCCTTGGCATAGGCAGCGGCGCGCTCCGGGCTGGAACTCATCACCGCCGCGATCTCGCTGTTCGGTTGCGCGCGAATGGCGTTGATCACGAATTGCCTGGCGATCGTGCTTGCGCCGATCAGTCCCCATCTGACGGTCATGCCGCGTCTCCCATTCCGGCACGGCGATCAGGACCGCAACTGTCCCTGACGACGAGGTTGACGGCACCGATATGATCCTCGGCGCGCGTGGTGCGCGACTGGATCATCTTCAGCATGACATGGGCGGCGCGCTCGCCGAGGCCTGCCGAATCCACCGCGACACTGGTCAGCGCTGGCATGTAGTGCTGGGCTTCGATCACGTCGTCGAAGCCGACAACGGCGAAATCCGCGCCGGGCTCGAGACCCCGCTTGCGCAGCGCCAGCATGACGCCGAAGGCAACCGCATCGTTGAAACACAGCGCCGCGGTCGGCGGCTCGGCCATGGCGAGGGCCGTCTCCAGGCAGGCAATGCCGCCCTTGCGGCTGGTTTCGCCTTCGACGACCAGTGTATCGCGCTTGGCGATGCCGAGCCCCTCGCAGGCCTCGCGAAAACCGCCCAGCCGCTCGTGATAGACCACCAGATCCGATGAGCCGCCGAAGAACGCCAGCCGGCGATGCCCTTTGCCGATCAGATGGGCGGTGGCGAGCCAGGCGCCGCGATGATTGTCGGGCGCTATCACCGGGATGCGGCTTTCAGGAAGGCGGCGCATGGTGAAGACGATCGGAAGGCCCGCCATCTCGATGCGACGGAAAGCACCAGGGGTCGTGCCGCGCGCCGGCGACACGATCAGCCCGGCGACACCTTGCTCCATCAGCGATTTCAGCACCTCTTCCTGGCGCACCGGGTTTTCCGCCGTGTTGGCGATGAACGGCACGATGCCCGCCGACTGGAACACACGCTCCATGCCGACCGCCATTTCGGCGAAGAACGGGTTGGTAAGGTCGTTGATGACCATGCCGATGACGTTGGAATGGGCCTTGCGCAGATTGGCGGCGCCGCGGTTGTAGACATAGCCGACAGCCTCGATCGCCTTGCGAACCTTCAGCGCGGTCTCAGGCCGGATCAGATCGCTGCCCTGCAGCACGAGCGACACTGTCGACTTGGACACGCCCGCCTCTCGGGCAATGTCGAGTATCGTCGCCTTGGGCCTGCTGGCCATTCAGATACGTCCTCCGGTGCTTTCCGGCCGAATTTATTGGAACGTTCTAATTCTGAGCTGGATTTGAGTCAATCAGGATTTTTCCAGAATTCGAAAAATTTGGCAATCGGCGGCTTAAATGCCGCTCTTAAACGGCTTTCTTCGCTGCGATGTAGCATTCTGGGGTATAGATCGAGAATCCACAAAGGCCCTTGATTTGTTGGAACGTTCCATTTAATAGCGCGACGAAGGGAGAGATCGATGGACATTGCCTTGCCCGGGGAGGGCGGTCGCAGCACTCGCTACCGCCTTGTCGGCCAGCCGGCACAGCCGGTGATCGGCGCGCGGTTTTCGCGCATCGCCTATGCCGCCGCCCATATCGTTGCCGATCCCCTCGCGATGACCGATCCGTGGTCTCATCCTGCGGTCGACTGGGAGCGCACGATGGCGTTCCGCCATCATCTGTGGCGGCTCGGCTTCCGCATCGCCGAGGCGATGGATACCGCGCAGCGCGGCATGGGCTTCGACTGGACAAACGCCAGGGAATTGATCCGCCGCTCGATCGCCGAGGCGCGAACCGTCGAGGGCGCCGATCTCGCCTCAGGTGCCGGAACAGACCATCTGGCGCCGGGCGCCGCCAGGACGCTCGACGATGTCATCGCGGCCTATGAAGAGCAGTTCGACTTCATCGAAGGCCTGGGCGGCAAGGCGATCATGATGGCCAGCCGGGCGCTGGCGACTGTCGCCAAGGGTCCCGACGACTATGTCAGCGTCTATGATCGGATCCTGTCTCAGGCATCCGGCAAGGTCATCCTGCACTGGCTGGGCGACATGTTCGATCCGGCGCTTAAGAATTATTGGGGCAGCCATGATTTCGACACCGCGCTCGATACGGTCGTCGCCATCATCGAACGCCACGCCGGCAAGGTCGAGGGGATCAAGATATCGCTGCTCGATGCCGGCAAAGAAGTTGCCCTGCGCAACCGGCTGCCGGAAGGCGTGGTCATGTTCACCGGCGACGATTTCAACTATCCCGAGCTGATCGCCGGCGATGGCGAGAGACATTCGCACGCGCTGCTCGGGATTTTCGACGCTATCGCGCCGGTCGCCAATGCCGCGCTGGCGAAACTGGCCGCTGGCGACCGTTCAGGCTATGACGCGCTGATGGCGCCGACGGTATCGCTGTCGCGGAAAATCTTCGAGGCGCCGACCGAGTACTACAAGGCCGGTATCGTCCTCATGGCGTGGCTGAACGGCCACCAGGACCATTTTTCGATGGTCGGCGGCATGCAATCGGCGCGCGGCATTAGCCACTATGCCGATGTGTTCCGCCTTGCCGACCAGGCCGGATTGTTGGCCGACTCGGAGCTTGCCATCGCCAGAATGAAGAACCTGTGCGCGGTGGCGGGTGTCTGACCGCCATAGCACAAGAAGAGCTCGCCCGAATCTCCGATTTGGCTTGTCCGGGCAAATCTGTATGCGCTATGCGTCCGACGCAGGACCATCCGGCACGCCGACGCAAGATGGTCATAGCGGCCGTTCTGCATAGGGATACGCCAATGGATTTCGACCTAAGGGGTAAGCGCGTTTTCGTGGCCGGGCATCGCGGCATGGTCGGCTCGGCCATATTGCGCAGGCTGGCGGACGAGGACTGCGAGGTCCTGACCGCATCCCGCGATGAACTCGACCTGATGGACCAGGCCGGCGTGCGGCGCTGGATGGCAGACCACAGGCCGGATGCGGTGGTGATGGCGGCGGCCAAGGTCGGCGGCATCCTGGCAAATAACAGGTTGCCGGTCGATTTTCTGCAGGACAATCTCATCATGCAGACCAATGTCATCGAGAGCGCCTTCCGCAACGAAGTGCAGAAATTGTTGTTTCTCGGTTCATCCTGCATCTATCCGAAGTTTGCGGCGCAGCCGATCTCCGAGGATGCCTTGCTGACTGGTCCGCTCGAACCGACCAACGAATGGTATGCGATCGCCAAGATCGCTGGGCTGAAACTGTGCCAGGCCTATCGGCGCCAATACGGTGTCGAGTACATCTCGGCGATGCCGACCAACCTCTATGGCCCCGGCGACAATTTCGACCTCTCCACCAGCCATGTCGTACCAGCCCTGATGCGCAAGGCGCACAAGGCCAAGCGCGCTGGCGACAAAACCCTGGAGGTTTGGGGATCGGGCACGCCGATGCGCGAGTTCCTGCATGTCGACGACGCCGCCGACGCTCTGGTCTGGTTGCTGAAAAACTATGCCGGCGACAGCCACGTCAATGTCGGCTCGGGCGAAGACATCACCATTGCCGAGCTGGCCCGCACCATGCTCTCCGTCGTCGGCGCCGAGGCGGTGCTCACATTCGATGCGACGAAGCCAGACGGCACGCCGCGCAAGCTGATGGACGTGTCGCGCCTGTTTGCCACGGGCTGGCGCCCGCGGTACTCGCTTCAGAGCGGATTGGAGCAGACCTATGCCTGGTTTCTCCAGCATATCGAGACGGGCGATCTCCGCCTCGGCGCGGCTTGATCGTCGACGCTGATTGATGCCAGCAAGGCCTCCCGTGTTGGACACCGTCCCACAACGGCATTCGTCCTGTCGTCCTGCATTCGTCGGCTTCTTCGCCCGTACTGATGCGTATCACCTTCACGGAATCACCTCGGCGGTCGCTTTTGGCCATGGGACCTCTAGGCACGTCGAATCACCTTCTTGCTGTTCTTGCAAATCGAGCAGATGCCGTACTCCGGACAAAGTCGTTGGTGGTCGCCAGAGCGCCGGTCACTTGCGCCGGGTGCGCCGTGTCGTTGGATAGGCCAACGCCGACCGCGATGCATTTGTTGCACACCGGCTGCGGACGATGCTGCGTAATGAAGTCGTTGATTTTCTGCGGAACCGACACGGCGATCCTCCCTTGCCGCGAAGCGTAGAGGAAGATGTGTCGGATCGCGACAGGCCAGGCGTCAAATTTCAAACTGAGGCACTACCCAATCGTTGCCATTTGTTGACCTCTGGTCTTTAGTTTCCGGCCACAGGTGATTTGGGAGAATGTCGGGTTTGAACCAGCAGCAGCTTTCGTCGTTCATCTGGTCCGTCGCGGACCTGCTCAGGGGGGACTACAAGCAAGCCCACTACGGCAAGGTCATTCTACCCTTCACCGTTCTTCGGCGTCTGGACTGCGTGCTGGAGCCGACCAAGGAAGCCGTGGTGGCCGAACATGCCGCAAAGACCGCGCAAGGGATGAACCCTGAGCCCTTTCTTCTGCGCAAGGCCGGGCAGAGCTTCTACAACACCTCAAAGCTCGACATGCGCAAGTTGATGGGTGACCAGGACAACATCGCCCAGAACTTGTTCGCCTAGAACTGGAGCCCGCATGAGCCTCGACAAGATCATTGCATCGATCCACGGCATGGACGCCAAACGTCGCGCTGAAACGCGGAGCAATGCGGAAAGGAAGCGCGACGATGCGCATATGGGCGCAGACGCTCGTCGGGTGATTGAGGAACTGGACGCTCAGGAGGCAAGAGAAGCGGCTGCGCTCTCCGATCGCGTGTCGAACCTGCCGGTCGCGAAGCGGGTGGTCGAAGCGTTTTCGTCCATGACTGAAAACGAGCGCAACATCGTCCAGGTGCTGCTCGACCATCCTGGCGAAACGTCTACGGGCCTGAGTAGTGCCTTGGGATGGGGTGGACAGACTTGGCACATGCACTTTGGAGAGATGTGCAAGAAGCGGGAAACGCGTCTGTGGCCTGCTGAGCCGGCGGTAGTCCGCGACGCAAACTTCTACTGCGGCATCCTCGCCAATCTCTCAGCCGACAACCGCTGGACCATCAAGCCGGAAGTGGCGGAAGGCTTCACGGCACTTGGGTTGCGGGCGAAGAAGAAATGACCCTCCACAGGGAGATCGGTTCAACCGCGCGCGTGCACTTATGGAATGAACGGGATACGGGCGGGAAACCCCTTCTGCGAGCCCGAACCTGATATTTGTCCTGTCCCGATGTTTGCGGATTGTAGCCATGATGGACCGTTTGCTGTGACCACGTGTGACCAGCAGCGAATTCAAAGGACCTTCAGGAGGTGCAGCGTTCCTGATTTTAAGGGGAGCCAGTGGACCGGATGGTGGGCGTGACAGGGATTGAACCTGTGACCCCTGCAATGTCAATGCAGTGCTCTCCCGCTGAGCTACACGCCCATCCGAAGCCGCGCATACACCATTTTTGCTCCGGCGCGTCAATAGCAGGAAAGGGAAAGAAAAGGTTCGCCTTGCCACGCCGTCGAAGGCGCGCCGGAAGCCGGCGGCGGAAAGCGTGTCAGGCTGCCTGCAGCATCTTTTCGACCTCGTTGACGAGGTCGCGCAGATGGAACGGCTTCGACAGCACCTTGGCGTCTTTCGGCGCCTTGGAATCCGGATTGAGCGCAACGGCCGCGAAGCCGGTGATGAACATGACCTTGAGGTCGGGATCGATCTCGGTGGCGCGTCTAGCGAGTTCTATGCCGTCCATCTCCGGCATCACGATGTCGGTCAAGAGCAGCGAGAACGGCTCTTCGCGCAGCCGCTCATAGGCGCTGGCGCCATTGTCGAAATCGCTGACCTGGTAGCCGGCACGCTCCAGCGCCTTGACGAGGAACCGGCGCATGTCATCGTCGTCTTCCGCCAGTAGAATGCGTGCCATCTTATCCCGTCCGAATCACCCGCCCGAGACTGCCGTGGGGCAGCCCGTTAACCATCCTGTATATGAGGAGGCGAGGGTAAACATCAAGTGAACGATAAAGGCCCGATCCGGCTTTAACAAAGCGCTCCGGACGCCGAAACGCTGGACATGCGGCCGGGGAGGTGGCACCTTTCCAACCATGATGCATTGGTGTTTCCGGGTTCGTTCAAATTGAAAACGGCAGCCGAGGATTTTTCGGTCGTTCCCCCCTTCGAAATCCGGTCGGGCGCCGAACAGCGTGTTCCCTTCCTCTTCAACTCGCCGCATAGCGGCCGTCACTATCCGGACCGGTTCCTGGCCATGGCAAGGCTGGACCGAAACGCCATCCGCCGCTCCGAAGATTGCTATGTCGACGAATTGTTCGGTGGCGCTGTTGCGCTCGGCGCGCCGATGCTGGCGGCAAACTTCCCGCGCGCCTATCTCGACGTCAACCGGGAGCCGTGGGAACTCGATCCGCGCATGTTCGCCGAACCGGTGCCGTCGTTCTGCAACATCCGTTCGGCGCGCGTCGCCGGCGGGCTTGGCACCGTGCCCAAGCTGGTAGGAGAGGGGCTCGAAATCTATGCCGGCCGCTTGCCGTTGGCGGAAGCCGTCGGGCGCATCGAGGCTGTCTACAAGCCTTATCACGAGACGCTAAAACGGCTTTTGACCAGGACCCATGCGCGGTTCGGCTTTGCCGTGCTGATCGATTGCCACTCGATGCCGGCGAGCATCAGGGTCGGCGACAGCGGTGTCAGGCCCGACTTCATCGTCGGCGACCGTTTCGGCATCTCCGCCGCGGCAGCGTTGACCGAGACGGCGATCGGCCTGCTGATCGGCATGGGCTATACCGTCGCCCATAACAAGCCTTATGCCGGAGGCTTCATCACCGAGCACTATGGCCGCCCGGTGCGCCACCTCCATGCACTGCAGATCGAGGTCAATCGCGGGCTTTACATGAACGAGCGGACGTTCCAGAAATCCGCCGGCTTCGATGCGCTCGCCGACGATCTGGCGCAATTCTCGGCCGACCTGATGGCGATGCCCGACCACAATTTTATCGACCTGCCGCTTGCCGCCGAATGATTGCCGAAAAACGAAACGAGATCTGGCGCCGGCATCGGGGTGCGGGTCGGGACGCGCAATCGGCTGAGTGCCGCGCCGAAAAAAAGACCGCATCGTTTGCACGACACGGTCGAAGTCTAGGGAGGAAACGCCCAAGGAGGGCATGGACAGGAGAACCTGTCCGAGAACAAATCTATTGTGCGATGCACAAATGTCAAGCCGCCGTGCGGCGTTTTTAATTCACTATGATGTGGAAACTGCGTTTCGAGGGCGCCAGCGTTGCATTCGAGCAACAGTCGTCGATGCGCAAAATCCCGCACGCCCTTGTTTTGGCGGAAATCCACAGGCAGACGATGGTTCCAGCACGCTAAAGCGCCTCGCGTTTGACCGGACGACGCGCTTTAGGTTGTTGTTTTATGCATGTCGTTATCGCAAAACCGCTGCACACTTTTGCGCGACATGCATTACGCGGGAGAATCAGTTGGACATCAGCATCGATTTCATGCGGCGCATTGCGGATGCCGCCGCAGCCGAAACCTTGCCGCGCTTCCGCAGCCAGGGCGCAGTCGCCAACAAGGAGCAAGGCAGCTTCGACCCGGTCACCGAGGCCGACCGCGAGGCCGAGCGGGTCATCCGGGCGCTTATTTCAGCGGAATATCCCGATCACGGCATCCTCGGCGAGGAGCATGGCAGCGAGAACATGTCCAGCAGGCATGTCTGGGTGATCGATCCGATCGACGGCACCCGTGCCTTCATTTCCGGCCTGCCGGTGTGGGGAACCTTGGTCGGGCTGACGGTCGACGGCGATGCCGTTGCCGGCATGATGTCGCAGCCCTTCACCGGCGAGCTTTTCTACGCCAACGCGTCCGGCGCCCATTATGAAGGCCCGGGCGGACCGCGAAGGCTGACCACACGCAAGACGACAAGCCTCGCCGAGGCGACGCTGTTCACCACCACGCCAGCACTGTTCAAGGGAGATGCGCGCCTGCGCTACGACCTGTTCGAGCGGCAGGTCCAGCTCGCCCGCTACGGTACCGACTGCTATGCCTTCGCCATGGTCGCGGCGGGAAGCGTCGACATCGTCGCCGACCCCGATTTGAAACCCTACGATATCGTCGCGCTGATCCCGATCATCGAGAAGGCCGGCGGCGTCGTCACCACCTTCGAAGGCGGACCGGCGGAAAGGGGCGGCGACATCCTGGCTGCGGCAACGCCGGAGCTTCATGCCGCCGCGATGGCGGCGTTGCGTGGCTGAACCGGCTGGGCAGATGGCCATTCGCACTGAGGTGCCCACGGCGACGATAACCCAATGCTCCTGACGGCAGGGTGTCAGCAGCTCTCGGCTATGGAGACAATGCCACGGGAGGGAGTCTCATGCCGACGCAGTCAACAACCAGCCGTTCCGAAGATGCTCCAGCAGAAAATGCGCCGGCAGAAAATGCTCCATCAGATGGGCGGGCCGATTTCGATTTCTTCTTCGGACGCTGGAACGTCAGTCATCGAAGGTTGCAGGAGCGCCTGCAAGGCGACACGAACTGGGACGTGTTTGGCGGGACATGCGAGGTGCGCCCGATCCTTGGCGGGCTCGGCAATGTCGATGACAATGTGATTGAATTGCCCGGCGGCGCCTATCGCGCCGCCACGCTGCGGACCTTCGATCCGGCGACGAGACAATGGTCGATCTGGTGGATCGACGGCCGCAGCCCGGCGACCATCGATATTCCGATGCGCGGCGCCTTCGAAGCAGGTGTCGGCACATTCCTATGTGAAGACGTCTTCGACGGACGCGATATCCAGGTTCGCTTCCTGTGGTCGCGGATTACTGAAAAATCGGCGCGCTGGGAGCAGGCTTTTTCACCGGATGGCGGCAAGACCTGGGAGACCAATTGGATCATGGATTTCGCCCGGCAAGTGTAGGCCGACGATCGACCTGGCAGACATTTTTTCAAGCCAAGGCATTCTTTCAAGCCAAATCATGGATTTTCAATGATTTGGAGCGGTCTTTTGGCGTCCGGAGGGAGCGCGGCACTCAATCAGGCGTTGTCGTCGCTTCCCGGAATGAAGGCATCGAAGGCGGCAAAGAACTGCTCGCGATAGAAGTCGGTCTCCTGCAATATTTCATGGCGCGCACCATCGATCACCAGCAGCGAACCGAGACGCAGACGTCTGGTGTAGGTTTCCACCGCTTTCGTCGAGACGACCTGGTCGGCGCCGGCGGCGACCACCAGCAAGGGAACCCGGATCCTGGCCATGAAGTCGGGATCGCTGATGACCTCGGAGGCCTGCGCCGCCGCTTTCAGCCAGCGGATCGTCGGGCCGCCGAGCGCCAGCTGCGGGTAGGTTTCGTAGAGCAGCGTGTTGCGCCGATACCGCTCGGGATCCGATGTCACCTTGTTGACGGCAAAGGGTATGGTTTTTCTGGGCCGCGGACCCCAGGCGGCATAAAGCTTGCCAAGGCCCAGCAGACAGAACAGCGAGCAGAGGCGGCGAACGGTGGTTGTCGAGACCGGCAGGTCGGGCACCGCCAGGAAGGGCGCGATCAGCACCATGCGCCGTACGCGGTTCACCATCGACGGCCCGGCAAGCAGCGTGATCACCGCCCCGGCCGAATGGGCCAATATGTAATACGGCCCCCGGCAGTCGGGCAGCACGATCTCCTCGAAGAACTGTTCCAGGTCGCCGGTGTAGTCGAAGAAACTGCGGACATAGCCGCGCTCGCGATCGCTGATCAGCCGGTCGGAACCGCCTTGGCCGCGCCAGTCAAAGGTGGCGACGCCAAAGCCGCGGTCGGCGAGGTTGCGGATGGTCTCGAAATATTTTTCGATGCACTCGTTGCGGCCGGTCAAGACGACCACGGTACCCTTCATCGGGCGGGCAACGGCGGCAAAGAGGCCATAACGGATCTTCTTGCCGTCGCGCGTGGTGAAGAAACCACCGGCCGCATTTTCCGGCAGCGGATTGCCCGGAATTTCGCGGAAGAGGGGAATTTTGTCGAGGAGGTCCGTCATTCGGCGCTGCGTTTCAAGTGTCGCTGCCTGCATGGCGCAAGCTGTGGTAGGCATAGACGCCCGATGCAGCAAAAGCAAAGGGCAGCAAAAGCAAAGGAATTCCGGACGCGTTGGAAACGCTGAACGAGCCAGCCGGCGAGTGAGGCCGAAAGCAGCTTGCGGCATGCTTCCGGCCCCCGTCGATCCGGGAGGAAGGGACGTTACACCCGGTCGGCCCCGTTGCGGCATCTCGCGCATAACCGCGAAAACCGCAGCCGATTTCGCCGTGAATCATGCGCAATCAAAGTGTTACAGCTTCCTTTTGCGTGTCCGAGAGGACGCGCGACGCCGTAACCGCCGCCTGTTCCTTGATCCTGGAAGCAGTCTAGCGCGACTTAGCTGAACGTCCGCCGAAGTCGCGGTTCATCTGCCGTTCATCGAGGCGGCAGAATCTTGAAATGCCTTCTCGTGCTCCCCAAATGTCTTTTGCGGCCGCCAATGTCGGGGCCGCTGGCCCATCCGGAACGCCATCACGGGTTTCGCACCGGTCATACGTTTGTTGCTCAACAGGAGAACACACTATGCGTCACGTTGATTTTTCCCCGCTTTATCGTTCGACCGTCGGTTTCGACCGGCTGTTCACCATGCTCGATTCGCTTGCGCAGCCGGAAGGTGCGCAGACCTATCCGCCCTACAACATCGAGCGCACCGGTGAGGATTCCTATCGCATCTCGATGGCGGTCGCCGGCTTCTCGGACGATGAGCTCTCGATCGAGGCTCACCGCAACGTTCTGACTGTCAAGGGTGAGCGCAAGGAGGGCAATGGCGAAGGCTCCGAACTGCTCTATCGCGGTATCGCCAGCCGGGCCTTTGAGCGCCGCTTCCAGCTTGCCGACCATGTTGATGTCGTCGGCGCCTCGCTGAAGAACGGCCTGCTCTTCGTCGACCTCAAGCGCAATATTCCCGAGGAACTGAAGCCGCGGAAGATCGCGATCACCGCGTCTTCGGCGAAGGCCAAGCAGATCGAGGCCAAGACCACCGCGTAAGCTGCGTCACAAAGACGACCTAACAGGCGAGGGCGGCGCCTGGCGCCGCCCTTTTGATGGATAGGTGCCGCTATCCAGCAATTAGCTCGCCAAAGCGGTCGACCTCTTCGGCCGTGGTCGCAAAGCTGGTGACGAAACGATAGAGCGCTTCGTCCTCGCCGATATGGCCATCAAAGTCGTGCGGCTTGTGCCAGTCATAGAAGGCGGCACCGGCCAAAAGCACCCGTTCCGCCTTGGCCTTTTTCATCACCGCGAACACTTCGTTGGCTTGCGGCAGCCAGGCCAGACGCGCCGACGGGGAATCCTCGATCAGTGCTGCGAGGCGTGCTGCCATGGCGTTGGCATGCCGGGCCGTGTCGAGCCACAGGTGGTCCTTGAAATAGGCTTCGAACTGCGCTGCGATGAAGCGCGATTTCGAGAACAATTGCGCCGCGCGCTTGCGCAGGAAGGCCAGTTCCCTGGCGCGGTCGAGGTCGAACAGCACGATAGCCTCGGCGCACCAGCAGCCGTTCTTGGTGCCGCCGAAAGAGAGGATGTCGACGCCGCCCTTCCAGGTCATCTGCGCCGGTGTTGTCTCGAGCGCGACCAGCGCATTGGCGAAGCGGGCGCCATCCATGTGCAGCGGCAGTTTGTGATGCTTGGCGATCGCCGAAATCCTGGCAATTTCGTTCAGTGTGTAGATGGTGCCGACCTCGGTCGACTGGGTGATCGACACCGCCATCGGGCGCCCGGAATGGACGATTTCAGCCGCGAACCGGCCCACCGCCCTGTCCAGCCTATTCGGATCGATCTTGCCCAGCGCACCGTCGACGGCATGGAGCCGTGAGCCGCCGGTAAAGTATTCCGGGGCGCCGCATTCATCCTCGATGACATGCGACTCTCGATGGCAGAAGGAAATGCCGCCCGATTTGTTGTAGGCGGTCAGCGACAGGGAATTGGCGGCGGTGCCGGTGGCCACGAAAAACACCGCGACCTCGCGCTCGAAGATTTCGTTGAAGCGCTGGTATGCGGCCTCGTCGAGGGCGCCGTCGCCATAGGCGGTGGAAAAGCCGCCGGCATGGGCCGACAGGCCCGCGGCGATGCTGGGATGGGCGCCTGCCCAATTGTCGGAAGCGAAATTCATGCGTTTGCCTGTGCTGGGAAAATCGAGGCGACCTTGGCCGCTTTCGCATGCCGCTCGCAAGTGCCAAGCGGCGGAAAAGCGGTAAAGCCAGTGAGAGCGGAGAACAGGACATACGGTCGAAGGTTGCGTCTTGGCGTCGCCGCGCGTAATTTTCTGTCGCGGACAGCCCAAGATTGTTGTGAATCGGTCTTGTGCGCATCCGCAATTTCTGTCATAAAAATTTAGGACAGTAGTGCTGTCTTATTTTGTCGCACAAAACAGGCTGGATTGGCGTATCATTGGGCCTCTCCGGCCGTTGCCGCGAGCGACAGGTAGACAGCCCGGCTCTGGCCTGTACGATTGCCGGATGCGAACCAGGCCGCCTGGTTCGGGAAGGATTTCGCAAGACGTGCCGCAAGGATGAGAGGGAAGCACATGCGCTTCCCAACGGAAACCAGCGCCCCAAGGGCTGGCATGGAGGACAGGACGATGACGGAAGTGACGCCATCTGCGACGAACGGCCCGGCCGCGCAGACGAAAGCGCCAGCCGTCAAAAATCCGTCCATCGCCACTGGCCTGACCAAGATCGGGCGGACCCCTACCGGGTTCGCCGCCCACGGCCTTTACGATCCGCGCAACGAGCACGATGCCTGCGGCGTCGGCTTCATCGTCAACATGAAGGGCGTGAAGTCGCATCAGATCGTCACGGACGGCCTGGCGGTGCTCGAAAATCTGACGCATCGCGGCGCCGTCGGCGCCGACCCGCTGATGGGCGACGGCGCTGGCGTGCTGGTGCAGCTTCCCGACCGCTTCTTCCGCGAGGAGATGGCCAGCCAGGGCGTCGAACTGCCCAAGCCCGGCCATTACGCCGTCGGCCATGTGTTCATGCCGCGCGATCCTGAGCTTCAGGCGCATATCGAAGGCATCATCGCCGAGGTCGCGCAGCTCGAAGGCCAGCCGCTGCTCGGCTTTCGCGACGTGCCGGTCGACAATTCATCGCTGTCGAAGGCGCCTGATATCGCTGCTTCCGAACCGGTCCAGCGGCAGGTGTTTCTGGGTCGTGGCGCCGAGATCGAGAGCGACGACGATTACGAACGGCGGCTCTACATCCTGCGCAAGGTCATTTCCGGTCGTATCCATGAAGAGACCAAGGGCGTCGACAATGGTTTTTACGTCGTGTCGATGTCATCGCGTACCATCGTCTACAAGGGCATGTTCCTGGCCTATCAGGTCGGCGCCTATTACAAGGATCTGACCGATCCGCGTTTCGAGACGGCGCTGATCCTCGTCCACCAGCGTTTCTCGACCAACACCTTCCCGTCGTGGAAGCTGGCGCATCCCTATCGCATGGTCGCCCACAATGGCGAGATCAACACGCTGCGCGGCAACGTCAACTGGATGGCGGCGCGGCAGGCCTCGGTCGATTCCGAACTGTTCGGCAACGACATCTCCAAGCTGTGGCCGATCTCCTATGAGGGGCAGTCGGACACCGCCTGTTTCGACAATGCGCTCGAGTTCCTGACGCAGGGCGGCTACTCGCTCGCCCACGCGATGATGATGCTGATCCCCGAGGCCTGGGCCGGCAACAAGCTGATGGATCAAGATCGCAAGGCCTTTTACGAATACCACGCCGCCCTGATGGAGCCGTGGGATGGGCCGGCGGCGGTGGCCTTCACCGACGGCCGCCAGATCGGCGCCACACTCGACCGCAACGGGCTGCGCCCGGCGCGTTACATCGTCACCGACGACGATCGCGTCATCATGGCCTCGGAAGCCGGCGTGCTGCCGGTGCCGGAGGAAAGGATCGTCAAGAAGTGGCGGCTGCAGCCCGGCCGCATGCTGCTGATCGACCTGGAGAAGGGCCGCATCGTTTCCGACGAGGAGATCAAGTCGGAGATCGCGACCAGGCATCCCTACAAGAGCTGGCTCGCCAACACCCAACTCATCCTCGAAGACCTGAAGCCGGTCGAGCCGCGGGCGCTGCGCAGGGACGTCAGCCTCCTCGATCGCCAGCAGGCGTTCGGCTTTACCCAGGAAGACACCAAGCTGTTGATGTCGCCGATGGCGACCACCGGCCAGGAAGCGGTCGGCTCGATGGGCACCGACACGCCGATTTCGGCGATGTCGGACAGATCGAAGCTGCTCTACACCTATTTCAAGCAGAACTTCGCCCAGGTCACCAACCCGCCGATCGACCCGATCCGCGAGGAACTGGTGATGAGCCTGGTGTCCTTCATCGGGCCGAGGCCTAACATCTTCGACCTCGTCGGCAATTCGCGTCGCAAGCGGCTCGAAGTGCGCCAGCCGATCCTGACCAATGGCGATCTTGAGAAGATCCGCTCCATCGGTCATACCGAGGACCGTTTCGACACCAAGACGATCGACATCACCTATGCTTCGAACGAAGGCGCGGCCGGCATGCAGGGCGCCATCGACCGGCTGTGCGAGCGCGCCGAGGCGGCGGTCGCCGGCGGCTACAACATCATCATCCTGTCGGACCGTCAGCTCGGACCGGACCGTATCGCCATCCCGGCATTGCTGGCGACGGCGGCGGTCCACCATCATCTGATCCGCAAGGGATTGCGCACATCGGTGGGGTTGGTGGTCGAGTCCGGCGAGCCGCGCGAGGTGCATCACTTCTGCTGCCTTGCGGGCTATGGCGCCGAGGCGATCAATCCCTATCTCGCCTTCGACACGCTGCTCGACATGCACAAGCGCGGCGAGCTGCCGGCCGAAGTCGACGCCAATGAGGTCGTCTCCCGCTACATCAAGTCGATCGGCAAGGGCATTCTCAAGGTGATGTCGAAGATGGGCATCTCGACCTACCAGTCCTATTGCGGCGCGCAGATCTTCGACGCCATCGGGCTGAAGACCGATTTCGTGCAAAAATATTTCACCGGCACCGCGACGCTGATCGAAGGCGTCGGGCTGGAAGAGATCGCAGCCGAAACGGTCAGCCGCCACGCCGACGGCTTCGGCAACGACCCGGTGCTGCGCAACAGCCTCGAGGTCGGCGGCGAATACATGTTCCGCATGCGCGGCGAAGCGCATATCTGGTCGCCCGATGCGGTGGCCACCCTGCAGCACGCAGTGCGCCAGGGATCGTGGCAGACGTTCAAGGACTATTCCGCTCAGATCGACAGCGAGACGGCGCGGGCGCAGAGCATTCGCGGCCTGTTCAAGATCAGGCTGGCCGAAGAAACCGGGCGCAAGAAGGTCGCGCTCGACGAGGTCATGTCGGCGGCCGATATCGTCAAGCGGTTCTCGACCGGAGCGATGTCCTTCGGCTCGATCTCCAGGGAAGCGCACACCACGCTGGCGCGCGCCATGAACGCGATCGGCGGCAAGTCTAACACCGGCGAGGGCGGCGAAGAGTCCGACCGTTACCTGCCGCTGCCGGACGGCGGCAAGAACCCCGAGCGTTCGGCGATCAAGCAGGTCGCTTCCGGGCGTTTCGGCGTGACGGCGGAGTATCTGGTGAACTCCGATGTGATGCAGATCAAGGTGGCGCAAGGAGCGAAGCCCGGCGAGGGCGGTCAGCTGCCCGGTCACAAGGTCGATGCCACCATTGCCAAGGTCAGGCATTCGACGCCCGGCGTCGGCCTGATCTCGCCGCCGCCGCATCACGACATCTACTCGATCGAGGATCTGGCGCAGCTGATCTACGACCTCAAGAACGTCAACCCGGCGGCTGATGTCTCAGTCAAGCTGGTCTCCGAAGTCGGTGTCGGCACCGTTGCGGCCGGCGTCGCCAAGGCGCGCGCCGATCACATCACCATTTCCGGCTATGACGGCGGCACCGGCGCATCGCCGCTGACCTCGCTCAAGCACGCCGGCAGCCCGTGGGAAATGGGCCTTGCCGAGACGCACCAGACGCTGGTGCTCAACGGCCTCAGGTCGCGCGTCGCGCTGCAGGTCGATGGCGGCCTGCGCACCGGCCGCGACGTTGTCATCGGCGCGCTGCTTGGCGCCGACGAATTCGGCTTCTCGACCGCGCCGCTGATCGCGGCCGGCTGCATCATGATGCGCAAGTGCCATCTCAACACCTGCCCGGTCGGTGTCGCGACGCAGGATCCGGTGTTGCGCAAGCGCTTCAAGGGCACGCCGGAACATGTCATCAACTTCTTCTTTTATGTGGCGGAAGAGGTGCGGGCGCTGCTCGCCGAGATGGGCTACACCCACCTCGACCAGATCATCGGCGACACCGACCTCTTGGAAAAGCGGGGGCTGATCCAGCACTGGAAGGCACGCGGGCTCGATTTCAGCAAGATGTTCTTCAAGCCGGATGCGCCGCATGAGGCGGTGCACTGGACCGAGCGGCAGAAGCATCCGATCGACGACGTGCTCGACCGCAAGCTGATCGAGTTGGCCAAGCCGGCGCTGGACGCCAGGCAGCCGGTCAGCATCGAGCTGCCGATCCGCAATGTCGACCGTTCGACCGGCGCCATGCTGTCGGGCGAAGTGGCAAAGCGCTTCAAGCACAAGGGCCTGCGCGAGGACACGATCTCGGTAAAACTCACCGGAACCGCCGGCCAGTCCTTCGGCGCCTTCCTGGCGCGTGGGGTTTCGTTCGAGCTGGTCGGTGCGGCCAATGACTACGTCGGCAAGGGCCTGTCGGGCGGCCGCATCGTCATCCGCCCGCCGGAGAACACGAAGATCGTCGCCGCGGAGTCGATCATCGTCGGCAACACGGTGCTCTACGGCGCGACCGAGGGCGAGGCCTATTTCTGCGGCGTCGCCGGCGAGCGTTTTGCGGTTCGCAATTCGGGCGTCGCCGCCGTCGTCGAAGGCGTTGGCGACCATGGCTGCGAGTACATGACCGGCGGCATTGTCGTCGTCATCGGGCAGACCGGCCGCAACTTCGCCGCCGGCATGTCGGGCGGCGTCGCCTATGTGCTCGACGAGGTGGGTGATTTCGCCGAGCGCTGCAACATGGCGATGGTCGAACTGGAACCCGTTCCCGAAGAAGACGACCTGATGGAGAAACTGCTCCATCATGGCGGCGATCTCGACCACAAAGGCCGCGTCGACGTGTCCGGCGACATGACCAGCCATGATGAGGAGCGGCTCTATCAGCTGATCTCGAACCACGTCCATTACACGGGTTCGGTGCGTGGCCGCGAGATCCTCGACAACTGGGCGACTTTCCGGCCGAAATTCCGGAAGATCATGCCGGTCGAATACCGCCGTGCGCTGATCGAAATGGAACGCATGCGCATGGGCGTTGCGGCGGAATAGGCTTTGGGAGTTGCCGGGAAGCCAAGCTTCCCGGGCGACGCCTTCATCAACAATCCTAGCCTCGGACTGAAGGTTGCCATGGCTGCCTTATGAGGTTAACGGGTGCGTCGTCGAGCGCGCCATCTGGACAGCAGGGACTGGACTATGGGCAAGGTAACAGGGTTTCTCGAGATCGACCGGCAGGTGCACAAGTACCAGCCGGCTTCCGACCGCATCCGGCATTTTCGCGAGTTCACGCTGCCGATGTCGGACAAGGAGGTCGAGAAACAGGCCGCGCGCTGCATGGATTGCGGCATTCCGTACTGTCACGGGCCGACCGGCTGCCCGGTCCACAACCAGATCCCGGACTGGAACGACCTCGTCTACAATGGCGACTGGGACAATGCGATCCGCAACCTGCATTCGACCAATAACTTCCCGGAATTCACCGGCCGCATCTGTCCGGCACCTTGCGAGGAAGCCTGCACGCTGAACCTCGAGGACATTCCGGTCGCCATCAAGACGATCGAGCAGGCAATCGCCGACAAGGCCTATGAAACCGGTCATATCCGGCCCTATCCGCCGGAAAGGAAAACCGGCAGGCGCGTCGCAATCATTGGCTCGGGGCCGGCCGGCATGGCGGCCGCCCAGCAGCTTGGCCGCGCCGGTCACGACGTTCACGTCTATGAGCGCGAGAGCCGGCCGGGCGGGCTGATGCGCTACGGCATCCCCGACTTCAAGATCGAGAAGCACTACATCGACCGGCGCATCGAGCAGATGCAAGGGGAGGGGGTGAGCTTCCATTGCGGGATCAATGTCGGCGTCGACAAGCCGGTGGCGGAGCTGCTCGCCGAATATGATGCGGTGCTCTATTGCGGCGGTTCGGAAACGCCGCGCCCGGCCAACATTCCCGGCGACGATCTCGATGGCGTGCATGACGCGATGCCTTACCTGGTGCAGCAGAACAAGCGCATCGGCGGCGAGCCGATCCAGTCGGTGGCGTGGCCGTCGCCGCCGATCGTCGCCGGCGGCCAGCATGTCGTCGTCGTCGGCGGCGGCGACACCGCGTCCGACTGCGTCGGCACCGCCTTCCGCCAGGGCGCCGTTCGTGTCACCCAGCTCGACATCCGGCCGCAGCCGCCGGAAAAGGAGGACAAGCTTTCGGTCTGGCCCTACTGGGCGACGAAGATGCGCACCTCGTCCTCGCAGGCGGAAGGCGCCGAGCGCGAGTTCCAGGTGGCGACGCTCGAATTCATCGGCGAGGACGGCGCGTTGACCGGCGTCAAATGCTGCGAGGTCGATGAAAAGCGCAAGCCGATCGCCGGCACGGAATTCGTCATCCGCGCGGATCTCGCCTTCATCGCTATCGGCTTTGCCGGGCCGGCCGCCGTCGGGCCGGTGTCGGAACTGGCTGGCCAGATGAAGATCGCCATCGACAGCCGCCGCTCGAACAACGTCGAGGCCAATGATCGCGATTACAAGACCAGCGTCGAAAAGCTCTACGCGGCAGGCGATGTGCGCCGCGGTCAATCGCTGGTCGTCTGGGCGATCCGCGAGGGCCGTCAGGCAGCGCGTTCGATCGACGAGGCGCTGATGGGATCGAGCGTGCTGCCGCGCTGAGACCGTTTGGAAACGCTACTCCCGCGGCCATCTGAGGGCGTTTTCTGCGCTTCTGGCCTTCGCCGGCCGAAGCACTTGTGAGCGGTCGTGGCAGTTAAAGCTACGGCCGGCGTAGGCCGGTGCCCGGAGCAGTTTACTTACGGAGTGATCGCCGTGGTCGTTTCGGGCACGGCCGCCGCTGCAGGCTGCTTCCTTGGCGGCCAAGAAAAATCGTCGGCGCGGCCGGGCGAAGCAGTTGATGCCTTGCCCCCGACGACGAGTTTTTCGCCGGGCCCGTCCGCCTTTGCCGGCGCTGCGGCGCCGAGAAGTTCCGAACCGCCGTCGAGTGCCGGATCGCTGAGCAGCATCGGCACCGTGCGACCGACGGGCATGGGTGTCGGTGTCGGCGCCCCGACCGGAGCGCCGGCTGGCGCATAAGCTGCCAGTGTGCCCGGAGGCGAGGTCATTCCAAGGATCTTCAGCAAGGGTTTTTCGGCATAGAAGGCGAGCTTGCGTTTGCCGGCTTTCGACACACGGATGCCGTCGTCGGTGCGCAGGCGCACCGGCTGACCGTTGATATCAGGCCCGCTGGTGACAAAGGCGCCTTCCTCGTCGACGAAACCGTCCCAGATGTCGACGAATTCGCCGCCGTGGCTTTCGGCCGTCGAGCGGTAGATGTCGTTGAAAGCCAGCATGTCGGAGGTCATCTTCGGCGCCTTGAAGGCCGGCATGCCGACCCACAGATACGGCACCTTGGCCGATGCAATGGCCTTGCCGAACGCTTCGGTACGGCGTTCGTATTCCTTGGTCCACGCTTCGGTCCGTGGCTGTTCGCGTTCACCGTTCACGCGCATCTGCTGCCGATCGTTGGAACCCAGCATGACGATCACGGCCGCGGGCTTTTCGGTCTCGATCAGCGACTTGATCTGTTCGGGCCAGTTGTAGAAATCGTCACGCACGAAACCGGACGAACCATTGCTGCGAACGACGATCCTGACCTTATTGTTTTCGGCAAAGGCGGTGTCGAGACCTTCGGCGAGGCCGGTCGCCATGAAATCGCCGACCACCAGAACGGTGCGGGCATCCGGCGCCTTCTGGACAATGGGGGCTGCCGGCTCAGCCGGCCGGCGCGGCGCGGCACGCGACTTTCTGACTTTTGGCTTGCGTGGCCCGATCCTCTGAATCCGTCGCGGCTCAATCAGTCGCGGCGGTTCCACCCGCTCGCTTCGGCGCAGAAACAACAGGTCGCGCAGCGACCAGCCACGCCTTTGTTCTTCCTGCGCCACGGCCGGCGTGTGAAAGATGGCGGCAGTGCCGACGGCCAGGACGGCAATAGCCAGAATCAGGATCGGCACGCGACGAAGGATCACACGGATACGCGCAGCCGAAACCAATTACCGTCTCCATCCCTAAAGAGCGCCGGACTCTGATACAACCGTGCCGCCGCTCTACCTTAAGTTGAGCATCGGATTTCCTCAAAACCGGTTTGGGTCCGATGCTCCAGGTCTGCGAGGCTAGTTCTGCCTGAGCCATTTGAGCACTTCCATGCTCGGATGTCCGTCCTGGGTCAAGCCAGCCTTCGCCTGGAAGGCCATGATGGCGGCTTTCGATCCCTCGCCGATCTTGCCGTCGAACTTGCCGTCATAGTAGCCGTACTGGGAAAGCCGTTGCTGAAGCTCCTGCCTCTCCTCGAAGGAGAGCTTCGTGAAAGGCCGCTTCCAGTCCTGCACAAGCCCACCATAACCGGCGATTTCGTCGGCAAGAAGGCCAACGGCAACCGCATATTTGTCGGCATTGTTGTAGCGCTTGATGACCGAAAAATTCTTGACCATCAGGAAAGCCGGGCCGCCGCGGCCGCCTGGCACCTTCAGCGTGGCCTTCTCCGCACTCTTGAACGGCTTGCCGTTGGCACGCGTGACACCCAGCGCTTGCCATTGCGACAACGACTTCGATCCAGCCGGGAACTTCTTTCCGTCGGGAAGGCTGACTTCATAGCCCCAGGTCTTGCCGGCCTGCCAGCCGTTCTTCCTGAGCAGATTGGCGGCCGTTGCCAATGCATCGGGAATCGAATTCCAGATGTCGCGCTTGCCGTCGCCGTCCATGTCGACCGCATAGGCCTGATAGCTGGTGGGAATGAACTGGGTATGGCCCATGGCGCCGGCCCATGAGCCGCTGAGGTGGCTTTTATCGATGTCGCCCCTTTGCAGGATCTTCAGCGCCGCGATCAACTGTGTGCGGGCGAATTTCGATCGTCTCGAATCGGCGTAGCCAAGCGTGGCCAGCGAACGCACGACATTGCGCATGACATCGTCGCGCTTGAGGATTTCGCCGTAGTTCGATTCCATCGACCAGATCGCCAGCAGGATGTGACGGTCGACGCCGTATCTTGCCTCGATCCTGTCCAGCCACGGCTTCCACTTCCTGGCCATCTGCTTGCCAACAGCGACCGACTGGTCATGGACGCGGTTGTCGAAATAGTCCCAGGCGGGCGCGGTGAATTCGGGTTGATAACGCGCTTTTTCCAGCACGACCGGGTCGGCATCGCTGATGCCCTCGAATGCGCGGTCGTAAACGGCGCCGGAAACGCCGCTCCGCACCGCGGTGGCGCGGAAGCTCGCCACCCATTGCCGGAAACCGGCGTCGGCAAAAGCCGATCCGGTGGGCATCAGCAAGGCAAGCGACAGACTGGCGGCCGCAACGATGCTGGTGAAGCGCTTTGCGGCGTCGCGAACGGACATCTTTTCCTCCTTCTTCATCACAGGAAGATCATTCATCGCCGAACCCGGTTAGCATTTAGTTTACCATAGGTGCCGTTGGGAACGAAAAGGCGGGTTGGTGCTTTAGGGACTACAGATTTTTCTGACCAGCCGTTCCATAATCCCAGATTCCGGCACGAAAATGTCTTGAAGCGGGATTGCCGAACAACCTTAGAAGCGGATATTTGACAGCATGAAGAGAGTTCGCAAGGCAGTTTTCCCGGTCGCTGGCCTCGGGACGCGTTTTCTCCCGGCCACCAAGGCCATACCCAAGGAAATGCTGACCGTCGTCGACAGGCCGGTCATCCAGTATGTGGTCGACGAGGCGCGCGAAGCCGGCATCGAGCATTTCATCTTCGTGACCGGACGCAACAAGGCGGTCATCGAGGACCATTTCGACGTTCAGTTCGAACTCTATGACACGCTCGCCCAACGCGGCAAGGACGACGAGCTCGCCCGGCTGCAGCGGCTGCAACCTTCGCCAGGGCAGACCAGCTTCACCCGCCAGCAGGTGCCGCTTGGCCTTGGCCATGCCGTCTGGTGTGCCCGCGAGCTGGTCGGCGACGAGCCCTTCGCGCTGCTTTTGCCCGATATGATCATGCAGTCCGAAAAAAGCTGCATGAAGGAGATGGTCGAGCTTTATGCCGAGACCGGCAACAACATCGTCGCGGTTCAGGAATGCGACCCCGCCGAGGCCCATAAATACGGTATCGTCGGCCGCGGCGAGGATACGCATCACGGTTTCCGCATTACCGGCATGGTGGAGAAGCCGAAGACCGGCACGGCACCCTCCAACCTATACATCAACGGGCGCTACATCCTGCAGCCGGAGATATTTGGGATACTCGAAGGCCAGGAGAAGGGCGCCGGCAACGAGATACAACTCACCGACGCGATGCTGAAGCTGGAGAAGCAGCAGCCCTTCTATGGCTGCCACTACCGAGGGCGCACCTTCGATTGCGGATCGCCGGAAGGCTTTGTCGAGGCCAACGTCGCCTTCGCGCTGTGGCGCAGCGACATGAACGGGCGCATGGCGGGCGTTATCAGCAAGCTTCTCGACGAGATGAAACCGTCAGAGCAGCGGGGCGCGGCGTTCTAACCCCCGGGCTAATGCATGCGCGCAAAAGCATGCCCTCGGGCCTGAACCGAGGGTGCGCGGCTTGGTTTACGGCTGCAGCGTCACCCCGACAAAGATGCTGTGGGCGGTGTAGTCGCGGCCCTCGATGTTGCTGGTCTGTTTTTCAGTTCTGGCGCGGGTGGTCAGTCCGGCATACCGGTTCAGCCACCATGTCAGTCCGGCCTCGGCGCTCAGTATCAGATCATGGCCGTCCGACCCGACGTAGTCGCGCCAGCCCACGCCGAGAGCTGCGTTCCCGATCAGGTTGGCACGGATTTCCCGCTCGCCCGTCAGGAGGCCGGAGTAAAGGATGTCGCCGCTTTCGTCGGCGGTTGTCGTGCCCTCGACGATCGTCTCCCCGGTGAGGCCGATCGTGGTGCCGCGTTCCGGTGACCATCTGAGGTCGGCGTTCACCGTGGCGCCCGAAATAGCCGGCAGGCGGTCGTCGTCGATCGCCTCCCGCAGCCAGCCGGCCGAGAATTCGCCGGCAAGCTTCTCGCCGAGGTCGAGCTCGGCGCCGGCCCGAACGCCGAGCCGCGTCGAAGATCGCTCGAAACCATTGCTGTCGACGCGCAAATCATAGACCCGGCGGCCGATTTCGACCTCGGTGAAAGGGGTGATGGCGGGAGAAATCTCATAGCCGGTGCGCAAGATGGCGCTATAGAGCGTCGAGTCGCGGTCTTTCTGCGACAGCGTTCCGCCAGTCGAAAGCTTGGCGTCGCCATAGATGTCGTGTTCGACCGCGCCGGTCAGGGCGAAGCGCATCTTGCCGGCGTCCTTCTCGACCGCGAGGCTGCCGTCAATGGTCTGGCGCACCGGCTGCTCGACGGTGCCTTCGATGACGACCGGCGACGAAGCCGATTCCGGCGCCGCCTCGTAACCGAGCCTGGCGATAGCGCGCAGATCGTTGTCGAGGTCGACATTGAGCGTGCCATCGACACGGCCCCGCGCCTCCTGAACCTCGTCGCCCGATATCGTCTTGAGAAAGATGCCGTAGCCGTCGATGACAGCCGAATTCTCCCGCCAGTCGGAGACGGCATTGAAGCGCAGCGCCGTTTCGGACAGCAGGGCCGGTTTGCCTTCGGTGCTTGAATCGGCATTCGACGACGCCGTCAGGCCTTGCTCGAGCGTCGGCCTGATCACGAAGGAGCCGAGTTTGATGCCGGTGGCGGCGAACGGGTCGTCCTCGGCCCTCCTGTCCCGGCCTTCGATGGCTTCGGCGCGCTCGGCGCCCGGATCGAGTTGCTGCCTGTCGGCGGAATCGATGGTCACGGCACGGGAATTGATTGGGTCCGTCTCGGCGGTGTCCTCGTCATCCGTCGGGGCCGTCGTCGCGGTGGCGGCCTGTGTCTCGGCGGCTTCGTCCTGATCGGCTGCGCCTTGGGTTGTGCTCGATGGCCGGCGCGGCGGGACGGGAACGGGGGCGTCCGCAAACGGATCGTCGGTTGCTTCCGGCGGATCAAAAATGCTGCCGGTCGCGGGTGCCGCGTCGTCGTCCCGCACGGCGCCCGGGCTGGCCGGCTGATAGGTGGGCGTCGGCGCAGTGCTCTGGGTGGTTGCACCGGCCTGCGCCGTCTGATCCTGGGCGATGCTCAATTGCCTGGTTTTGCGCTGCTGGTCGTCCAGAATCGCCGATTCCGAAATCTCGCCGCGCAGCTCGGTTACCTGGGCATAGGGCTGCGCAGGCCGCAGCAAGGCGAAGACGCTGGTCGCCAGCAGCAAGGCGCAGACCGCCTTGCCGTATCGTCTTCTTTTCTTTTCAGGCGGGGCCCCGGACATCGCTACCACTGCTTGCGCGGCGCACGCGCGCCATACTTACCGAACCGTAAACGGGGATGGTTAACGGAGGGTTGAGCGGCGGTCGATCAAAGCCCACTGGATAGCTACCGGATGGCAATTCCGTTGGACAGGCGCGCAGCAAAGCGCTAATCGCATCAGCCATGCATGCGGGATCCCCAGACAAGAAGCGGCTCGATGGGCAAGCTTCGATCGCCTCGGCGCTTAGAACGGTAGCGACCGAGCAGGCCGGTGTCGCGGCGCTGGCGGCCGCGCTCGAAAACGGATTGACCGAACCGTTCGCGCGCGCCGTCGATATGGTGTCGCAGATCGCCGGCCGCGTCATTGTCACCGGCGTCGGCAAGAGCGGCCATATCGGCTCAAAGATCGCGGCGACGCTCGCCTCGACCGGCACGCCGGCTTTCTTCGTCCATTCTGCCGAAGCCAATCATGGCGACCTCGGCATGATCGCCAGGGACGACGCCATCATCGCCATCTCGTGGTCGGGCGAGAGCCGCGAGCTCAAGGGCATCATCGCCTATTCCAGGCGCTTCTCGATTCCGCTGATCGCAGTCACCGCCGGAGAGCGATCGGCGCTGGCGCGGGCGGCCGATGTGGTGCTTTTGCTGCCGCGTGCGCCGGAAGCCTGCCCGCACGGCCTGGCGCCGACGACATCGACGCTGCTGCAACTGGTGATCGGCGATGCACTGGCCATCGCGCTGCTCGAAGCGCGCGGCTTCACGCCGGATCATTTCCGCACCTTCCATCCCGGTGGGCAACTTGGCGCCAATCTGACGCAGATCCGCGAGATCATGCATGTCGGCGACAGGCTGCCGCTGGTGCCTTCCGGCACTGGAATGCACGAAGCGATCCTCGAATTGTCGCGCAAGGGGTTTGGCTGCGTGGCGATAACCGATGCGGATGGTGCGCTGATCGGCATCATCACCGACGGCGACATCAGGCGCCACATCGGCAGCAATCTTCTGGCGATGAGCGTCGATCAGGTCATGACCAAGGAGCCGAAGACGGCCGGATCGGATACACTGGTGGCGACCGCGCTGCAGACGATCAACAGTTCGACCATCTCCAGCCTGATGGTTGTCGAAGGCAGACGGCCGGTCGGACTTGTCCATCTGCACGATCTGCTGCGCATCGGCGCAGCCTGAGCTCGCCTGAGCGAATTTCGAAACTGAGAGACATCAGGCCTGTTTGAAAAGTCGCCTGCCGAGATGGTCGGATCAGTCCAGGACCGCCTCGACCGTCAGTTCCAGATCGGTGTCGGCCGCGCCCGTCACGCGCACCTGCGTGCCGGCCGGCAGGTCGGGGCCGGAGATGCGCCATAGCGTGTCGCCCAGCTTTATGCGGCCGCGGCCGTCCCTGATCGGCTCGTCCAGGGTGGCCATCCTGCCGATCATCTGTGCGCCGCGGCGGTTGAGCAGTGGCTGATCGGTGCCATCATCGCGCCCACCCACCAGTCTCTTGCCGACATAGGTTGAAACCAGCGACATCGCCAGGAAGGCGAGAACCTGGATCTGCCAGGTCCAGAAGTCCGCGTCCCAGATGAGCAGGGACACCACGCCGATCAGCAGAGCAGCGATGCCGATCCACAGCATGAATATGCCCGGTGCGATGACCTCCATCACCAGGAGGACGAAGCCGAGAACCATCCAAACCCAGGGGCCGAGTTCGGAAATGACGCGTTCAAACATGGCCTCAGGTCTCGCTGGGACGAACCACGGGCGGGCGTGCAGCTTGCCGCGTGGTGCCGGCAGTGCCCTCGCTGCCGAAGACTTGCTTGGCGATCGCGCCGATGCCGCCGAGCGTGCCGATCAATGATGAAGCTTCCATAGGCATCAGCACGACCTTGCTGTTTGTGGCGGAGCCTATCCTGGTCAGTGCTTCGGTGTATTTCAGTGCAACGAAGTAGTTGAGCGCCTGCACGTCGCCCTTGGCGATCGCTTCCGACACCACCTGCGTGGCGCGGGCCTCGGCCTCGGCCGAGCGTTCACGCGCCTCGGCGTCGCGGAAGGCGGCTTCCTTGCGGCCCTCGGCTTCCAGGATCTGTGACTGCTTGAGGCCTTCGGCGTCGAGGATCTGCGCGCGCTTGTTGCGCTCGGCCATCATCTGGCGCCCCATCGATTCGACGAGATTGGCCGGTGGATTGATGTCCTTGATCTCGACGCGGGTGATCTTGATGCCCCAGGGATGGGCCGCCTCGTCGACGACGCGCAGAAGGCGTTCGTTGATGGCGTCGCGGTTCGACAGCAGCTCGTCGAGGTCCATCGAGCCCATCACGGTACGGATGTTGGTCATCGTCAGGTTGAGGATGGCGTTCTCCAGCCCGGCGACCTGGTAGGCGGCCTGCGCCGCGTTGAGCACCTGGTAGAAGGCGACGCCGTCGACGGCGACGGTGGCGTTGTCGCGGGTGATGATCTCCTGCGTCGGGACGTCGAGCACCTGCTCCATCATGTTCAATTTGGAGCCGATGCGGTCGACGAACGGCACGATGAGGTTGAGGCCGGGGCTCAATGTCCTGGTATAACGGCCAAAGCGTTCGACGGTGTAATTGTAGCCTTGCGGGATAGTCCGGATGCCTTTGAAAAGCACGAGCACGACAAGAGCGACAAGAACAAGAAGCGCGATATCGAAACCACTGAAATCCATTTGGCTCTCCCTCAGATGCCGCCACGGAAATGTTTCAACGCAAGCGACTTCACCAAACACTTAAGTGTGTTTCAGGAACGTTACAATCAGGTGATAGTGGATAACCGGTGCATAGAAAGCCGGTTAGCGGCGCTCGATTGTATCGGCTTCACACCCAACCCGACAGTTCGCGCCGCACCATCGCCTCGATCACCGCCATGCCCTCGGCACTGTCGTTGAGGCAGGGAATATGCGCGAACTTTTCGCCGCCGGCATGATGGAAGGTCTCGGCCGCCTCCCTGCCGATCTCGTCCAGCGTCTCGATGCAGTCGACAGAAAAGCCCGGATTGACGATGGCGATCGATCTCACGCCTTCTCCGGGCAATTTCTCGACCGTCTTGTCGGTGTAAGGCTGCAGCCACTCCTGCGCGCCGAAGCGCGACTGGAACGTGGTGATCAGCTTCTTCGCATCCCAGCCGAGCTTTGCCCGCAGCAGCCGGGTCGTCTCAAGGCAATGGGCCTGATAGGGGTCACCCTTGTCGGAATAGGGTTTCGGAATGCCGTGGTAGGAGGCGATGACCATTTCTGGCTCGAAATCGAGGCTCGCCAGATGGCGCTCAATCGACGCGGCGAGCGCTTCGATATAGACCGGTTCGGCATAATAGGGCGGCACGCTGCGGATCGCCGGGGCGCGGCGCATCTTCATCAGCGCGCGAAACAACTGGTCGTTGGCGGTGGCGGTCGTGGTCGCGGAATATTGCGGATAAAGCGGAAAAGTCAGAATGCGGTCGCAGCCCTGCGCGACCAGCCCTTTGGCGACGCTCTCGGTCGAAGGATTGCCGTAACGCATTGCCCAGTCGACGCTGACGCCGGGCAGGTCGTGCAGCGCCTCGGTCAGCTTTTCGCTCTGAGCGCGGGTGTAGGTGCGCAGCGGCGACTCGTCACGCTGCCGGTTCCAGATCCTCGCATAGTTGGCGCCCGACTTCTTCGGCCGCGTGGTGAGGACCAGCCCGTAGAGGATCGGATACCAGATCGCCTTGTTGAGCTCGATGACGCGCGGATCGGACAGGAATTCCCTGAGATAGCGCCACATCGGCTTGAATTCGGTGCCGTCGGGCGTGCCGAGATTAACCAGCATGACGCCGATCCTGCCCGCCCCGACCGGCGGCTGTCCTGCCGGCAGTGGGCCGACGACCTTCGCGGCTTTTCGATCGGCAGGGTTAGAAAGCGTCATAACGGGTCTCCGGACACTGCGCGAAACTAGCGATGCCGCGCCGGTTTTCAATGCAGCGTCTGGCCGCACCTTATCAGCGAAAGCAGAAAAACCCGCCCAGTTAGCCGGACGGGTTTTCCAACGATGACCGAAGAATTCAGATTGCGGCCGGGATGGTCAAGGTTGCGCCGACCGGAAGGCGGCGCGGCTCGTAGTCCTGGTTGGCATCGGAGATCGTTTTCCACCTGGCGCCATCGCCATAGGCCTTTTCCGCCAAATCCCAATAGGTGTCGCCGGCAACGATCACATGGCTGCTTTCGGCCGGCGTTGCCTCGGCCGGCTTTGCCGGTTCCGCCGCAGGCGCCGGTGCCGGCTCGGCAGGCGCAGCCTCGGCAGGTGCCGGCGCTGCCGGGGCGGGTTCCGTCGGCACGGCTGGCGGTGTCGTGGCTATATCGTCCGAACCGGCCGGCGGTTCCGGCATCGCCGGCTCCGCAGTTGCGGCTGGAGCCGTTTCTGCTGGTTTTGCGGGCTCGGCCGGAGCGGGAGCCTCGGCCGGCTTCGCCGATTCCTGGGCCGGTTCCTGCGCCGGTTGCTGGACCGGTTCCGCCGCGGCGGCGGCCGTGATTTCGGTGATGCGGCCCTCGAGCTTCGGCGTATAGGGCCGATGCGCGCCGAGATAATCGGCGACCACCTGTTCGAGGCCCGGACCGTAATCGTAGGCGTTCTTGGCCTTGTCGGCGAAGACCTTATAGCCGTCGCCGCCCTGGCGCACAAAGTTGTTGGTGGCGACCAGGTAATCCTTATCCGGATCGATCGTGGTCCACGCGCCGCCTTGCATGACTTCGACCGACTTGACGCGCCCGGCATTCGCGGCGGCCGATTTGTCGAATGAATACTTCAGGCCGGCAACCTGCGGGAAGCGTCCGGCGCCGTCCTCGATCTGGCTGAGACCGTTCTCGAGCCCGGCAACCAGATCCCTGCCGGAAATCTGGAAGGTCGCCACTGTGTTCTGGAACGGTAGCACGTTCAGAACCTCGCCCATAGTGACGGTGCCCTGGTCGATCGAAGCGCGCAGGCCGCCGCCATTCGTGACGACGATCTCGACACCCTGGTCCTTGACGCGGTCGAGGACGGCATCGGAGACAAGATTGCCCATCTCGCACTCGCGGGTGCGGCAGTTCTCACGGCTGCCGTCGATCGCCTTCGTGGTCTCGGCGACCTCCTTGTTCTTCAACGCCTCGATCGGCGCGCCAAGCTCCTTGATGCGGGCAAGCACGGCGGAATCCGGCGTGATCGACTTGTCGAGGTAGATCGGGTCTCCGCTGGCCTGCTTGACGACCCCGTTGTCGTCGAACACGACCTTGAACTCGCCGAGATATTTCGAAAAGGACGCCGCCTGGACGACCGGCACCTTGTAGCCGTCCGGATTGTCGACCATCGTCGGGTAGGGGCCTTCAGCCTTGGGGTCGGTGTTGGACAGCAGCGAATGGCTGTGGCCGCCGACCACCACGTCGACACCCGGGATCTTGGCGATGACGTCACGCTCGCGCTTGTAGCCGATATGGGTGACCGCGATGATCTTGTTGACGCCTTCTCCCTTCAGCTTCTCGACCTCTGATGTGATCGACTTGACGTCGTCCTCGATCGTGACGTTAGGGCCTGGCGAAGTGAGTTCCGGCGTGTCGTTGGTGACCGCGCCGACGACGCCGATCTTCTGGCCGCCGACCTCGATCACAACAGACGGTTTCACGCGGTCACCGAGCTTGGATTGCGCGTTGGCCTTCACGTTGGCGCCGAGCACCGGAAACTTGATCATGTCCAGGAACGGCGCCAGCGCCGCCTCGCCGTCGTCGAACTCGTGATTGCCGACCCCCATGGCGTCGAATTTCATCTGATTGAGGAATTCGCCTTCGGTCTTGCCCTTGTAGGTCGTGTAGAAGAGCGAACCCTGGAAATTGTCGCCGGCACTGAGCAGCAGCACGTTGTGGCCTTCCAGCTTCTTGCGCTCCTGGATGATCGCGGTGATCAGCCGCGCCGCGCCGCCGATGCACTCGCCCTTGGTCTCCTCTTCGGCCGAGCAGGTCGATTCATATTTGTTGTTGCTTTCGATGCGGCTGTGCCAGTCGTTGATGTGCAGGATGTTCAGCATGTAGTCGGCAAAGGACACGCCGGTCGACAGGCCAAGCGCAGACGCCGACAGGGCGGCAATGGCGGCGATCTTCTTCATCTTCGTCTCCCGGATGACCTGTTTAACGCCCTTGCTCGACTGGAACATAACAGCCAGCTTTCGCCCATGTTCACATCGCGTTTTGGGTGATGCAAGCGGAATCGGGGACAGCTTTGCCGGCACAAAAAGAACGGCGGCCTCAAGCCGCCGTCCTTTGCAAAAGCAGTTCAGTATGGGCTCAGGTGCGTCGCGTCAGCACAAAGTTCTGCCCGCTCACGCTGGTGCAATTAAGCTGCGAGGTGGAGATCAACAAGCAGTTGAAGCTGATCGGCGTCTGGCGGATCAGCGAAGTGCCCTGGATTTGGACCGAGGTGCCGCCGGTCATGGCGTAGCTGCCGTCGGCAAGCTTCTGGCCGGTGTCGGTGGCGACGGTCTTGAAGCTGCCGCCGGCGAAGGTCGACAGGCCCGTGCCCTGCGCGTCGATCCATGAGCCTTCGACCGGGCTGCGCGAGGCCAATGGCGGCCCGCCCGGGCCGGCGGTGGTGCACGCCGCCAAGGCGGCAGCGGCCGCGACAATGCCGGCCGAAAGCAATTTGCGCGCAATCGTCATCATCAAGATCCTCTCCTCTCACATTGGCCCGAAAATCGATCCGATTTTTCGGCAAGCACGATGCGTACACTCGAACCGCCAGAGCGTACTTTGTGCGTCCAAATGGACGCACGTCGCTCCAGGCCGCCTTCCTTCAATCGCCCGATTTCCAGACGATTGCAAGGCAGTGAGACATTGCTTTCGAACGAGGATGCTGAACTATCGAACGAGGATGTTGCGGAATTGCCATGGGTCGTTTTTGTCGACGTCTTCCGGGAACAGCCCAGGGCGGTTGTCGAGCGGCGTCCAGTCGGTGTAATAGCCCTTGATCGGCCCGAGATAGGGCGACTGCACTTCCAGGCAGCGCCTGTAGTCCATCTCGTCCGCCTCAACGATGCCGGCCTCGGGATTTTCCAGCGCCCAGACCATGCCCGCCAGCACTGCCGACGTGACCTGCATGCCCGTGGCGTTTTGATAAGGCGCCAGCTTGCGCGCTTCCGCCAGCGACAGCTGCGAGCCGTACCAATAGGCGTTCTTGTCGTGGCCGTAGAGCAGCACGCCGAGCTCGTCGACACCGTCGACCAGTTCGTTTTCATCGAGCACGTGATGCACCGGTTGTGCTTTGCCGGCGGCACCGAACATTTCGTGCAGCGACAGCACGGCGTCGTTGCAGGGATGGTAGGCGTAGTGGCAGGTCGGGCGATATTGAACCTTGCCCTTCTTGCCGCGTAGGGTGAAGAAGTCGGCGATCGAGATCGACTCGTTGTGGGTCACCAGGAAGCCATATTGCGGGCCAGGCGTCGGGCACCAGCTGCGCACACGCGTGTTAGCGCCCGGCTGCTCCAGATAGATTGCGGCCTTCGAGCCATACTTGTGCTTCTTGCCGTTCTTCGGCATCCACGTCTCATGCGTGCCCCAGCCGAGCTCGGCCGGTTGAAGCCCTTCCGAGATGAATCCTTCGACCGACCAGGTATTCCAGAACACGTTCATCGGCTTCGGCTTCTTGGTGCGCTGTGTGTCGCGCTCGGCGATGTGGATACCCTTGACGCCGGCCTTCTTCATCAGCCTGGCCCAAGCTTCGCGATCGTGCTGCGCGGGCTCGGAGAACTCGAGGCCAAGATCGGTGGCGAGGTTGACCAGCGCCTGCTTGACGAACCACGAGACCATGCCGGGGTTGGCGCCGCAGGTGGAGATTGCGGTCGCCCCGCCGGGGTGCGCGCGCTTTTCTTCGATCATGGATTCGCGCAGCGCATAATTGGTGCGGCTGCCAGTGTCGGCCTTGGTGTCGAAATAGAAGCCGAGCCATGGCTCGACGACGGTGTCGATGTAAAGCACACCCAGCTTGCGACAGAGCCGCATCAAATCCACCGAGCCGGTGTCGACCGACAGGTTGACGCAAAAGCCCTGGCCACCGCCTTTGGTCAGCAGCGGCGTCAAAAGCTTCTTGTAGTTCTTGCTGGTCACCGCATCCTGCATGAAGGTGATGTCGCGCTCGTCGAGCAGCTTGCGGTCGGTATCGCGTGGGTCGATGACCGTCATGCGCGACTTGTCGAACTTGAAATGGCGCTCGATCAGCGGCAGCGTTCCCCGTCCGATCGAACCGAAGCCGATCACCACGACAGGGCCGGTGATCTCACCGTAAACGGGCCAGTTTTCATTCGCCATTTTATCGATTACTCCCTCAGATAGGCTGAAAAGCCGGGGCAAACAGACGCAAAGCGGAGCATTTTTTTGCCCGACCGCCACGCGCTACAACCACAGATCATTGTCATAAACCAGCGAAAAGCCGCGAGCTACGCCGCATTCGTCATGTGGTTAAGGAGGACGACCAGTCGCTGACGGCCGGCCGTCATTCCCTAGGATCGAGTTGGCCCTTGTAGTTGAGTTGGGCGAAGCGCCAGCAATGGCGCGGCGAAAGATGCAGCGAGCACTAGCTCTCGTCGACGGTTCCCGATCTCGGTCACATTCCGGTGACACTCGGTAAGCGCAACAGCTTCGGTGGAGAGGCCGAACACTCTGCGCATGTCCCGATCCATTCACCCTCGCGGCAGTGCGAGGTCACATCGGCGATTGCCTTGTTGACCCGGATCGTTTCGATTTTCTCGCCGGGACGCATTATGCCGATCACCGTTTCGATGTCGGGACAGCCATCTTTGCGGCATACCAGCTCCGTGACGAACACGACGATATCGTCATCGAGCCCGCAAGCCTTGCGAAACGAGGCCTTGATCTGGCTGGTCTTCTCCGGAACGGCAAACCCGCGGGGGGCGAGTGGGTTCGCGAGACGGTTCATATACAATCCCGTCCCGAAGACGAAGGCGCTCGGCCAGACAAATGCGATAAAGGCGCGCTGCCGTCGGCCTTGCCCCTATGCATCCAGCGCCACCAGGGAGTCCGTTTCGGCACGGCATTTGAGGAAGCCGTCTTCAATCAGGCCTTTGGGCAGGTTGCGGCCGATAAATACCAGGCGGCTGACGCGCTTCTCCCCCGCTTTCCAGGGGCGCTGGTGGTCGCCTTCGAGCAGCATGTGGACGGCCTGAACGACAAAGCGGTGTTCATCGCCCTTGAACGCCAGGATGCCTTTCATGCGCAGCATGTCGATGCCGAATTTCTGTGTGATCATCTGGATCCACGGCAAGAACTTGCGCGGATCGATCGAAGCTTCCGTGACGAGAGAGAAGCTGGTGACGTGATCGTCATGCACATGGTCGTGGCCCGCGTCGAGAAAGTCCGGCTCGACTTCGAGGACACGGTTCAGATCGAACGCGCCGCGATCCAGAACCTCGTCGAGTGGAACGTTGCAACGTATGGAATGCTTGATCGCAGCCGTCGGGTTGATCCTGCGAATGCGCGCCTCCACTGCCTTGAGTTCGGCCTGCGCCACCAGGTCGGTCTTGTTCAGTATGACGATATCGGCGAAGGCGAGTTGCTCCTGCGCCTCGTGGGCATGATCCAACTCGCCGAGGAGATGCTTGGCATCGGCGACGGTGATGATCGCATCGAGTGTCGTCTTCTGCCTGACATCGTCGTCGACGAAGAAGGTCTGGGCGACGGGGGCGGGATCGGCAAGGCCGGTCGTCTCGATCAGGATGGCGTCGAAACGGTCTCTGCGCCGCATCAAGCTCTCAATGATCCGGATCAGGTCGCCGCGCACCGTGCAGCAGATGCAGCCGTTGTTCATCTCGAAGACTTCTTCGTCGATATCGACGATGAGGTCGTTGTCGATGCCAATCTCGCCGAACTCGTTGACGATCACGGCGTACCGCTTGCCGTGCTGTTCGGACAGGATGCGGTTGAGCAGCGTCGTCTTGCCGGCGCCGAGGTAGCCGGTAAGAACCGTGACGGGCATTTTCTGGGCTTCAAGCGGCATAGTCGTCTCCGGATGTTGGATTGCGGATTTCAGCTGGGTCAGGCGCGAGCCGATTGGATCGCCCGTAGACGGAAGACTGGCGTCTGTTCAATGCGCGCAAGCCTCGCACAGACCCGAAAGCTCCACCGTGGCCGAGTTGGTTTGGAAGCCCTGCCGTCGGGCAATCCGGGCGCAGCACCCGCTCCAATGCCGGGTCATGAACCTCACTTGCGCGCCCGCAATTCGCGCAGATTGCAAAGGCGGCGCGCCCATGGGTGCCGCATTCGCTGTGGACGCAGAGCGCAAACGCGCTCAGGCTCTCGATCCGGTGAACCAGGCCCTGCTCGACGAGCCGATCCAGGGCGCGATAGATCTGTAGCGGTGAGCGGAGCCCTTCCTGGCGAAGAAGTCCAAGCAGTTCATAGGCCCCCATCGGCCTCCCGGAGCGCGTCAGCGCGTCGAGTACCAGCTGCTGGTTGCGTCCAGGCATCCGCTGTTCCCTCGTATTCCAGGCAGTTTTGAGCACAATGGCGAGCGTCAGTTATAGTATAACATTTTGAATTGACGAGCGTGATAACATAACATAACGGGTCGTCAAGAGCGGGGCTGACTCGATGGCTCCCGCCGTGATGGATCGAATGGCTGCTTGTGTGATCTTTCAAGACCTGACGCTTCAAGACCTGCCGCTGGGCCGCAACAGCGCGCCTCGATGGGATCGTACGGCCCGGCGATCATTTGTCGGCGGGCACGATCCACGTTGCCTTCTATCTCTGCCGGGACGCGCGGCTGCTCGCAACGCGTCCGGCGCATCTCCCTCAGAACCGCTTGAACAAAGGAGTCGATCGAATGTCCAGGACGCTAAAACTCGCCGCCGTGATAGGCGCAATAACATCGATGCCAATCGGTGCGTCGGCGGCCGCTGCCGAGAACCTCAGGGTTGTCGCCAGTTTCTCGATCATCGCCGATTTCGCGAAGAATGTCGGCGGCGATCGTGTCGACATCGTCACGCTGGTCGGCCCGAATGGTGACGCCCATGTCTACGAACCAAAGCCGGCCGACGCGGCAACCGTCGGTTCGGCCGACGTGGTGCTGGTCAACGGCCTCCAGTTCGAGGGCTTCCTCCAGCGTCTCGTCGAGGCGAGCGCGACGAAGGCGCCGATCGTGGAATTGACCAAAGGCGGCGAGGTGTTGCGCAAGACCGAGGAAGCAGGTCACCACGATCAGGATAAAGCCGCCGAGGGCGGGGAAAAACACGCCGCGGCGGAAGAGGGCCATGAGGAAGGGCACCATCATCACGGCGAGTCCGATCCCCATGCATGGCAGTCCGTGCACAATGCCGAACTCTATGTGAAGAACATCGCCGACGCCTTCTGTGCCGCCGATGCAGCCGGCTGTGATACTTATCGGGCCAATGCCGAATCGTACGGCCAGCAGCTCGAGGCACTGGAAGCGAAGATCAAGGCTGCCGTAGCTGAGATCCCCGAGGACAAGCGCACGATCATCACTTCCCACGACGCCTATGGCTATTTCGAACACGAATACGGCATAAAATTCATGGCGCCGGAGGGCGTCTCCACCGAATCCGAGGCATCAGCCTCCGACGTCGCGGCCCTGATCAAACAGATCAGGCAAGACAAGGCTTCGGCAATCTTCGTGGAGAACGTCACCAATCCGCGCCTGATCGAGCAGATCGCCAGCGAGACGGGCCTGAAAGTCGGCGGTGAACTCTACTCCGACGCCCTGTCGGATAAGAACGGTCCGGCTGCGACCTATCTCGAGATGATGCGGCACAACATCACGACGATCAAAGGCGCGATCCTCGGAAGCTGACCGCCCTGCGATGGAAAGGCGGAGCAATCCGCCTCTTCGTCGATCACCAAGAGTTATGTAATAACATTCAAGGAGAATACCGTGAGGACAAATTGGGCGTCAGCCACGGCCATCGCGCTGCTTGTGTCCCTATCAACAAGTGCTGCCCATGCCGAGGAGGTGACCGCATGGCGCCTCTTCATCTCGGATCACGCGGACCCGAAGGTGACCGTAGTCGATGCGATCGATGGCGAAAAGCTCGACACGCTTGAGATCAAAGGGCCGGCGTCGCTCCATCGCAGCGAAAGCGGCAGGACCGTGTTTGCCGTGCAGGGCTCGGCCGGCGTCGTTGCCGGGATCGCGAGCGGCATTTCCTTCGAGGACCACGGCGAGCACGGCGACATCGACGTCGAAGCGCCAAAACTTGCCGGCGTCGAGATCACGGGCAAGAAGCCGTCGCATTTCGTCGAGCATGACGGAGACTTCGCCGTTTTTTTCGACGGCGAGGGTGTCGTGCGCATCATCTCCGAGAAGTCGGTCCTGGAAGGCAAGCCGGATTTCAGGGCAGTGAAGACCGACGCGCCGCAGCATGGCGTCGCAGTCGCCTATGGCTCCCATGTCCTGCTTTCGGAGCCGAACCGGGAGAAGCCGGACGAACTCCCGGTCGGCATCAGGGTCGCAGACAAAGCCGGCGCGCCGATCGGCGGCAGCCACGCCTGCCCAGACCTCCACGGCGAGGCGTCTTCCGGCAATATCCTGGCTTTCGCCTGCGCGACCGGCCTGCTTGTCGTCAGCCATGGCGACGGCAGCCCGGCGATCCGTCATCTGCCCTATGCCGACAGCCTGCCGGATGGCAAAACGACGACGCTGATCGGCGGCCGAGGCCTGCAATATTTCCTTGGCAACTACGGCGCCGACAAGGTGGTGCTGATCGATCCGACGATCGAGAGCGCCGCATTCCGGCTGATCAACCTTCCGACGCGCCGCGTGCATTCGCGATCGACCCCGTTCGTGCAAAATTCGCCTACGTCTTCACCGAGGACGGCCAGCTTCACCAACTCGACGTGGTGAAGGGGGAGATCGCAAACTCGCTCAAGCTGACCGACCCCTATTCGATGGACGGTCACTGGAGCGATCCGAGGCCGCGTGTCGCGGTCGCCGGCGACAAGGTCGTGGTCACCGATCCCCTGCAAGGCGTGGTGCATGTCGTTGACGCGACGTCATTCGAGAAAACCGGCGACATTGCCGTCGAAGGCAAGCCCTTCAACATCGTTTCCGTCGGCGGCTCCGGTCAGACCCACGAAGGCGAATAGTCGCTCCTCCCAAGCGGCTGCCGCGCCTCCGGCCCATTCCTTCTCGGGCCGGAGGCATCTTCTCCAACTCGCAATGGAACCATGCTCGAGACACAGCAATGGGCGCATCGTCCGGCACCGATTGCATTTCAGCCAAGCCGTGCCGGGATCAGTCCGCGCAGTGAATTGCCGACGAACAGCGCTTTGGCCGACTTCAGATCATCCAGGCTGTAGATTGCTTCGCGGGCGCGGCCTTCGTCCAGCAATTCGCCGCGCAACACGCCAGGCAGCAAGCCGCAATCGAGCCGCGGTGTTGCCAGCGCGCCGTCGCCGAAATCGGCAAACAGATTGGTGATCGTGCCCTCACAGAGTTCGCCGCGCTCGTTGGCCAAGAGAACCTCGTCGGCCCGGCTGATCAGATATTCGGCGCGCGCCCGCTGATAGGTGTCCCGGCGGCTCGTCTTGTGGCGCAGCAGCGTGTCGCTTGAATCAAGCCGCACCCGCGCCAGTTGCAGCCTCCAGACCTTGTCGGCTGCGTGCGGCTCATAAGGCAGCGCCGAGACCGTCACCTTGCCGCTGCGCGACAGGACCAGGCGTGTGCGCAAGGCTATGTCAGGCCGGTCGACGGCGTTCCTGAGCATCTCGCCGACCTTCTGCGCATCGCAGGCAAAACCCAGTTCGGCCGCCGAGCCATAAAGGCGTGCCAAATGGCGGTCGAAACGGAGGAAGCCCTGGCCCGGCTGCCAGCGCATGGTTTCGATCAGCTCGAAATCGGCGGTGTTCCCGTCGCGTAGCGCGCTTTCAGCAGGCACTCCTGATACTCCTCCTCGGCCGTCGAATCGAAGACGACGCCGCCGCCGACATTGTAGACGGCCTCGCCGCCGGAAAAGAGCGATATGGTGCGGATCGCCACCGAAAAGCGCATCGTGCCGCCGGGCGCGATCCAGCCGATCGCGCCGCAATAGACGTCGCGCGGCGTGGCTTCCAGATCGTGCAGGATTTCCATGGCGCGGATTTTCGGGGCGCCGGTGATCGATCCGCATGGAAACAGCGCAGCGAATATCCGGCGGATGCTGAGGTCGGGCAACAGCTTGGCCCGCACGCGGCTCACCATCTGGTGGACGGTCGGGTAGCTCTCGATGCGGAAAAGCTCCGGCACCTCCAGCGTGCCGACTTCGCTGATCAGCGAAATGTCGTTGCGCAGGAGATCGACGATCATCCGGTTCTCAGCCTGGTTCTTCTCGTCATTGAGCAAGAACGTCTTCAGCCGCTTGTCCTCCGCCTTGGTCGCGCCGCGCGGGGCGGTGCCCTTCATCGGATGCGTCTCGATCATGCCTGCGGCGTCGATCTCGAAGAACAGTTCCGGCGAACGCGACAAGACGACCGGATCGCCGAGCGCGATCAGCGCGCCGTATTTCACCGGCTGGCGCTCCGTCAGCGCGTCGAAGGCGGCCAGCGGATCGCCCGACCATTGCGCATGAACCGGAAAGGTCAGATTGCCCTGATAGCAATCACCCTTGCGAATGTGATTGTGGAGCCGCGCAAAGCGTTTTGCGTAGTCTTCCGAAGTCCAGGCGGCCCTGGCGTTGAAGATCGGGCCGTTGGTCGACGGCGCGTTGCCGGGCACGACCGGCTGTTCGACAGGCGCGTCGAAGATCCCCAGGCAGACAAGCGGGGCGCGGCGTCCGCCCGGCAGCAGCGGAACGAGCTTCGGCTCGAGCAGGTAGCCGGCCTCGTAGGAGAAGTAGCCGGCCAGCCATTTGCCGGCGTCATGCGCGGCCTGCGCAATGTCCAGCGCCGGCAGGAAATCCTCTGCCTCATGCGCCACGATGATGTCGGCCGGCTGGTCGAAGACGAGCTGATGAGCGCGCTCGTCATTTCGAAAAATTGCAGAGGGCAGGGGCATGGGACTCGGATGCTGCGATCGATGACGCCAGCTATCGCTCTATATGGCGGCTCGATCGCGCGCAATCGAGAGACCGGCGTCTCAAGACGCAAACGCAGCTAGTGCAAAGCAAACCGGCGGCACCTCGCGGGCGTCGCCGGTCCCTTGTGTGCTCGATGCCGGCAGGCAATTCAGGTGTTGCTCCCGGTCCCCGAGGTCGGGAAGCGGCGCGCGAATTCCTCCTCATCGCCGGCGGCAAGCAGTTTCGCCTGCTCGATCCAGCGCTCACGCTCGATGCGGCCGTCGAAGTTCAACGTCTCCTCGATCCGCTTGACGTCGGGGGCCGTCCAGGCGGCGATTTGCGCATAGGTCGTCACTCCGAGCCCGTGGAGCAATCGCTCGTTGGCCGGACCGATGCCGATCAGGCGGCGCAGATTGCTGGCTTTGCCCACCGCCGCCTTTGTTGTCGCGGCTTTCCTTGCCGCTGGCGCAGCGCTCTTTGGTGCAGCACTGGTTTTCGATGCGGGAGGTTTTGGCGCACTTGCCTGCGACGGACTCGCTTTCGATGCACTGGCCTTCGGCGCGGCTGCCGCCTTCCCGGCCGCCGGTTTCTTGGACGTGGTCTTTGCTGGCCCGGACCTAGCCGGCCCGGTCTTGGCCGGCGTGGCCTTGGCGGGCGTCGTGTTGGCCGGCGCGGATGTCGCCATCAATGCCGGCGGTGCCGGGATTGCTGCCTTTGTCGCACCGGCCTTGGTGCCTTGCGCCTCGCCCAACTGGCGCTCCAGGTCGGCGCGGGCGCCGCGGCATACTTCCAACTCACGGGTCAGGCGGTCGGCGTCGGCGCGCAGCCTGTCGCGCTCGCTGCGGGTGCGGTCCATGTCACCGCGCAGGCTGTCGAGATCGCCACGCGGGCGTCCCCAGATGAACCAGCCAGCCAACACACCTACCAGGAACGCCAGGAGCATGTAGAAAAAAGTGCCCATTGTCTCTCTCCATCCGATCCATCTGCCGTGGCCTGGGACCTTGGCACAAGGACCATTCAATGGTGGCTCCGCTGCTCGTGGAACAGCCGGCTTAAATCGCGCTGTCGGCGACCGGCTTTCCTGCCATGGCCAACGGCGCTGTCGCAATCGTCGAAGCGCCGTGACCGGCCGAAGATTTGGCCGCGCCCGACTGAGCTTGAGGCGGGACGCTATCATACAGCTTCCGGAAAGCTAACGGAAAAATTCCACGGAGAGTTATTTGAGAACAGGTATTTAGCGCAAGAATAGAATGGCCTCAATATGCACTGCGGCTAAACTGTTCTGTCGAACCTGGATGTTCAGCGCTGTGCGTCAATTGTCCAAAGCTTCGAGCTCGTCGATCAGCCCGCCGATCACGCCAAGGCCGATCTGCCAGAAGGCAGGATCGGTGGCATCAAGACCGAAGGGAGCCAGGAGCTCGGAATGATGCTTGGTGCCGCCGGCGCGCAGCATGGCAAAATATTTGTCCTGAAAGCCACGCTCTGCATTCTGATAGACCGCATAGAGCGAATTCACCAGGCAGTCGCCGAACGCATAGGCGTAGACGTAGAAAGGCGAATGGATGAAGTGTGGAATATAGCTCCAGAAGACCTCGTAACCCTCGCGCAGCTTGATCGCCGGCCCGAGGCTTTCCGCCTGCACCTCCAGCCAGAACTGGCCGAGCCTGTCCGATGTCAACTCGCCGTTTTTGCGCTCGGCATGCACCTTGCGCTCGAACTCGTAGAAAGCGATCTGGCGCACGACCGTGTTGATCATGTCCTCGACCTTCTGGGCAAGCATGGCCTTGCGCTCGCGCTTGTCGGTGGTCTGGTCCAGCAGCGAGCGGAACGTCAGCATCTCGCCGAAGACGGACGCCGTCTCGGCCAGTGTCAGCGGCGTCGAGGCCATCAGCGCGCCCTGGCTTGCGGCGAGCACCTGATGCACGCCGTGGCCAAGCTCATGCGCCAGCGTCATCACGTCGCGCGGCTTGCCCATGTAGTTGAGCAGGACATAGGGATGCGCCGACGGCACGGTCGGATGCGCGAAGGCGCCCGGCGACTTGCCAGGCCTTACCGGCGCGTCGATCCAGTTGCGGTCGAAGAAAACCCGGGCAATCTCCGCCATGTCAGGTGAAAAGCGCTGATAGGCGGAAAGCACCGTGTTCTTGGCCTCGTCCCAGCCGATGATCGCTTGCGGGGTCTCCGGCAACGGCGCGTTGCGGTCCCAGTGGTTCATCACTTCCATGCCGAGCCAGCGCGCCTTCATCGCGTAGTAGCGGTGTGACAGGCGCGGGTAAGCGTCACGAACGGCTGAGGCCAGCGCATCCACCACGCTGCGCTCGACGCGATTGGCGAGATGACGCGAATCGGCGATGTCGGCGAAGCCGCGCCAGCGGTCGGAGATCTCCTTGTCCTTGGCCAGCGTGTTGGTGATCAGCGTGAACGTGCGCAGATTCTTGCGGAAGGTTGCGGCCAGCGCTTCAGAAGCCCGGCGGCGCACCTCGCCATCGGCGTGCTGGAGGCGGTTCAGCGCCGGCTCCAGGGTCAGCTCTTCGCCATCGATGTCGAAGCGCAGGTCGGTCATCGTCTCGTCGAACAAGCGGTTCCAGGCGCCGCGTCCGGTAATCGACTTCTCGTGGAGAAGCTGCTCGACCCGGTCTTCGAGCTGGTAGGGTTTGTCCATGCGCAGATCAAGCACCCACGGCCGGTAGTGAGCGAAGGCGGGATCGGCAGCAAGCGCGGTTTCGATCGCGGCATCGTCGACAAGATTCAGTTCGAGCGCGAAAAACAGAAGATGCGCGCTGGCGTCGGTCATCTTCTCCTGAATGTCGCCATAGAGCTTGGCGCGCTGCGGATCCGCGGTGTTGCCGGCGTAGATCAGTCCGGCATAGGAGACGATCCGGCCAATCAGTTCCTCCAGCGCCTCATAGGCGGCAAGCGCCTCGCCCAGCCTGCCGCTGTCGGCCCGCTCCGCCTCGGCGGCGAGCGTGCCTTTCCAGCGGCTCTCGAAGCTGATGGCATCGGCGATCGCCTTTGAAATGTCGCGTTTCAGCTCGGGGGCGCCCATGCCCGAATAGAGATCGGCGAGATCCCATTCCGGCAGATCACCGAGCTCCGCCGCGCCCTGACCGGACGCCACCGCCGCAAGCTGCCGACCAAAAACCATGCTCATTGCCGACACTTTCCAGATTGCAAGACCTGAGAGACCGTTTGGAAACTCTACTCTGGCGGTCATCTGATGGCGTGTTTCTGCGCTTACCTACAGCGCCGCGCGTCCTTTGGACGCGCAGCGCTCTAATGTCCGCTGCGCGCCGGTTCTCGAAACCACCACCATATGACTCGCCAGAGCGAATTTCGAAACAGTCTCTAAGCGTTCAGACCCAAAGATTCAAAGGGCCAAAGATTCAAAGAGGATGAGAAAGCCGGTCAAATCCTAAGGAATTCGTTCACCGGGTTTTTTGAAAGCTTATTTAGAACCCTGTGCCAGGATGATCCATAGGGTTGGATTCCCCAATGGGAAGACACAGTGGGGTGGGCATATTGGGCGAGCATCGTTGAACCAGTCATGACAGGTTCCATACTCATAGTCGATGACGATCCCGTGCAGCGCAGGCTGCTCGAGGCGGCGGTGACGAAATTCGGCCACAGCGCGATCATCACGGATGGCGGCGAGGCCGGTCTCGACGCGCTCGACGGGCCCAAGGCGCGCGACGTGTCGGTGGTCATCCTCGACCTCGTCATGCCGGGCCTCGACGGCATCGGCGTGCTGAAGGCGATGCGTGAGCGCGGCATCCAGGTTCCGGTCATCGTGCAAACCGCCCAGGGTGGCATCGAAACCGTCGTTTCGGCCATGCGTCATGGTGCTTTCGATTTCGTCGTCAAGCCGGCATCTCCCGACAGGCTGCAGGCATCGATCGGCAACGCGCTCAAAGTCGAGGCGGTCGAGGGGGAAGTGAAGCGCACGTCGCGGCGGCGCGGCGGCCATCTGACCTTCAAGGACATGATCACGCACAGCCCGGCGATGGACCGGGTGATCCGTCTCGGCCAGAAGGCGGCCGCGTCCAACATCCCGATCCTTATCGAGGGCGAATCCGGTGTCGGCAAGGAGTTGGTGGCGCGCGCCATCCAGGGCAGCGGCGATCGCCGCTCAAAACCGTTCGTCACCGTCAATTGTGGCGCCATCCCCGACAATCTGGTCGAATCGATCCTGTTCGGCCACGAGAAGGGCTCGTTCACCGGCGCCACCGAAAAACACACCGGCAAGTTCGTCGAGGCGCATTCGGGCACGCTCTTCCTCGACGAGATCGGCGACCTGCCGCTCGACGTGCAGGTCAAGCTGCTGCGCGCCGTGCAGGACGGTGAGGTCGATCCGGTCGGCGGGCGTTCGACCGTCAGGGTCGACATCAGGCTGATCTCGGCGACACACCGCAATCTTCTGCAGCAGGTCAAGGACGGCAAGTTCCGCGAGGATCTGTTCTACCGCCTGAACGTCTATCCGATCTTCGTGCCGCCGCTGCGCGACCGTCGCGACGACATTCCGTATTTGGTCGAGCATTTTCTGGAGAAGGTCGCGCCCACTGGTCCACGTCATCGCCTGCACGGCATTTCGGCCGCGGCGCTCGCCATGCTGCAGGCCTACGACTGGCCGGGAAATATCCGCCAGCTGGAAAACGCCGTCTTCCGGGCCTCGGTGCTTTGTGAAGGCGATCTGCTGACGGAAGAGGAGTTTCCGCAGATCCGGGCGCAGGTCGAGGGCACCGTCAACCTCGATGCGCATGGCGCGTTGCCCGCGTTGCCTTTGGTCACCGAGCCGCTTGGCGAGGATAACGGCATCGCTGTAGCCGAGCTCGATCCGCCGGCCAGGCCGCAGCCTCGCTTCGGCACGCTGCGGGCGCTGGACGAACGCGGCAATGTGCGGGCGCTGGCCGATGTCGAACTCGAAATGATCAAGCTCGCCATCGACTATTATAGCGGCCAGATGAGCGAAGTTGCCCGCCGCCTCGGCATCGGCCGCTCGACGCTCTACAGGAAGCTCAAGGAATATGGCATCGATCCGGAAACGGGCCGTATCGACCGGCTTGCTTCCTGACAGGCAAGCCCGGACCAGCTTGCCAACCTGGCATCAGGACAATCGACAGTCGCGAATCGGGCGTGACGCGGTCGGGCGACGCGCTTGCCGGCAGTATTCACGCATTGAGGCGTCTGGTAACAGATCGTGTTCAGGCAAAGCCCAAAACATGATCTAAACCAGCAGTTTACCAAGAAACCCCGTGCAATATTTTTGACGGGATATCGCCACGGTGTTACCGCATTTCGGCTTCAATAAGCGATGATTAACCATTAGGATCGATATTCGGATGTGAACACCACCGCATCCGTTGGTCAAATCCGGGGACAAACGGCAGCCTGCAAGGCCTTTTGATTTGAACAAAGTCGAACGACACACAAACGGGCGGCACTATCACATGAGCGCCTGGCCGAGATGGCTGGCAGCGGTGATTCTCGCCTTTGGCTTCCTTACAGCGGCTGCGACCGGCGCCAGCGCCCAGACACGTTCGCTGAAACTCTACAACCTGCACACCAAAGAGAAGGCGGAGATCGTCTTCAAGCGCGGCGGCCGCTACGATCAGGCGGGTCTGAAAAAGATCAACGTCATCCTGCGCGACTGGCGCCGCAACGAGCCGACCAAGATGGATCCGCGCCTGCTCGACCTGGTCTGGGAGGCTTACCGGCAGAGCGGCGCCCGCGACTATATCCAGGTCGTGTGCGGTTATCGCTCGTCGTCGACGAACTCGATGCTGCGCAGCCGCAGCAGGGGCGTTGCCAAGAAAAGCCAGCATACGCTCGGCAAGGCCATGGACTTCTACATTCCCGGCGTGCCGCTGAAGAAACTGCGCGACATCGGTCTGCGGATGCAGGGTGGCGGCGTGGGTTATTATCCGAGGTCCGGCTCGCCCTTTGTCCACATGGATGTCGGTAATGTGCGGCACTGGCCTGGCATCAGCCGCCAGGAACTGGCGCGCGTGTTCCCCAACGGCAAGACGCTGCATGTGCCTAGCGACGGCAAGCCGTTGCCCGGCTATTCACAGGCGCTCGCCTCGTACAAGGCGCGCAAGGGCGCCGGCGCTCCCGCCATCGAAATGGCCAGCGCAGGTGGCGGTGCCAAAAGATCCGGCGGTCTGCTGGCGGCTTTCTTCGGCGGCGGTGAAGACGAGGCCGATGACAGCGCCGATGTGGTGGCCGCGCCAACGCCGAAGTCAACCAATGTGAAGGCGGCGAGCGTGAAGCTGGCGAATGCCAAGCCGGCACCGGCCGCCAGGAACAGCAAGCTTCCGGGCATTGCCATCGTGTCGCCTGAGGATGCGAAGCGCGCCGAGATTCCGCAAATCGCCGATGCGCCTGCTCCGGAACCGGAGGAGGACACGCCGGAAACGATCATCGCGGCGCTGCCGGCGCGCAGCGTGCCGCTGCCCGATTTCGCCCCGCGGCCGAAGGCCGATGTCGCTCAGCCGCCCGAAAACGTTCCGTTCGGCGTGGCCGATGCCACCGCCACCACCGAACAGGCGGTGACGACCGCGCAAGCGCCGGCGAACGCTCCCTTCGGCATGGCCGAACCGTCCGTTGTCGCCGATGCGGCGCAGGTTGCCGCCAACAACATTCCGTTGCCGACCTGGCGCCCCAATCACTCGTTGCCGGCCGACCTTGCAGCGGCCGACCTTGCGCCGCAGGACAAGGCTGTGCTTCTGGCGCTGGCGGATACCGCCGGGCACGGCAAGACCGCTACCGATGTGTTCTCGGTGCTGCCGTCGGCTCGGCCCGATCTGGCCCAGCCCGAATTGGCCCAGCCTGACCAGGTCCAGTCTGCCGCAGTCCAGTCTGACGCGGTCAAAGCCGTCCTCGAACGGGTCAGCGCAACCGACGAATATCAGGTCGCTTCGCTCTCCCAGCCAAGCGCGGTCCTCGGTGAGTTGGCGAAGGGCAATGCCGCATCGCCGCGCGAGGCTGTCTTTGCCCGCCCGGCTGGCTCCGATCCGGCCGCGGCGATCGGCACGGGTGTGAAGACCACCCGCAAGGCAGCCAGGGCAACCGCCCGTGACCTGAAGCCTGGTCCCAAGTCCGTGGTAGTCGCCGCCGAGCCGACGGCGGCGCGCTGGGCGTTGAACAGCGGCGAGAAAGTCGCCACCGTCTCCAGCGCGACGACGGCGCAGCGCTTCGCCTACAATATCGTGCACACGCCGCCAACCGAAGTCTATACCGTGGGCTTCCAGGCGGACGATCAGTTGGCCGACGCCAACCGGTTCACCGGCAATGCCGTCAAGTTCTTGTCGGTCGCCCGCTTCAGGACCGAGTAGCGGATCGACCAACCAATAAAAAAAGTCGCGCCGGTAACCCGCGCGGCTTTTTTTATGCATGTCGTTATCGCAAAACCGCTGCACGCCCTCGGGTCAGGCCCGAGGGCATGCTTTTGCGCGGCATGCATCGGTCTGCTTGGGGTGAGAGCTGTCTCTATCGCCCGAGCTTGCTCGCGGCGCGCGCCAGGGCTTCGATTTCGTCCCATTTGCCGGCCTTGACCAAATCGTCCGGCGCCACCCAGGAGCCGCCGACGCAGATGACGTTGGGCAGGCTCAGATAGTCGCTGGCGTTCTTGTCGGTGATGCCGCCGGTCGGGCAGAATTGGACATCAGCGAGCGGCGAGGCGAATGCCTTGAGCGAGGCGATGCCGCCCGACTGTTCTGCCGGGAAGAATTTCAGGAAGCGCAGGCCTGCCTCGCGGGCGGCCATGATCTCACCGGGCGTGATGGCGCCGGGCAGCAACGGAACGTCGCTGTCCTTCGCCGCCGCCAGAAGCTCGCGGGTGATGCCGGGGCTGACGATGAACTTCGATCCGGCTGCCGCCGCCTCGTCGAACTGGCGGGCGTCCAGAATGGTGCCGGCGCCGACGATGGCGTCCTCGACCTCGCTTGCCACGAGCCGGATCGCCTCCAGCGCATCAGCGGTCCGCAGCGTGATCTCGATCGCCGGCAGGCCGCCGCGCGCCAGCGCGCGCGCCAGCGGCACGGCATCAGCGAGATTGGCGATCTTCAGCACCGGGATAACCGGTTGGCCGTTGAGGAGCGACAGGAGCTTTTCGGTCTTGCTGGGCATTTGTCTCTCTCCGGTATTGATCCGTTCAATCGGTTAGCAGAAGGCCGGTTTTCTGTCCACGAAGCGAAGCGTGTCGCGATGTCACGCGCTGCCGGCAAGTCCGTCAGACCGGCCGTCAAGGCCACCAAGGAGAGGCTGCTCCGCGCGCCGGCCTTGAATCGGCTTTCATGAGCGTTTAGTGGCTTCGGCGATGACACTGCCCAATCAACCCGTGCGCGTTGCCGCGCTCTACAGGTTTGCCCGGCTCGACGACTTTGAGGCGTTGCGCGCGCCGCTCGCCGCCTTTTGCTGCGGACGCGGTATCAAGGGCACGCTGCTGCTGGCGCATGAGGGCATCAACGGCACGGTCGCCGGCAGCGAAGCTGACATTGCCGCGCTCATCGATCATCTCGAATCCATCGAAGGTCTCGCCGGTCTCGAGGTCAAGTACAGCAGCGCCGCGCAGATGCCGTTTCACCGCATGAAGGTGCGGCTGAAGCGCGAGATCGTCACCATGGGTATTGGGGATCTCGATCCGGCGGCAAGCGCCGGCACCTATGTCGCACCGGCCGACTGGAACGCGCTGATCTCCGATGTGGACACGATCGTGATCGACACGCGCAACGCCTACGAAGTATCGATCGGCACGTTCAAGGGAGCGGTCGACCCCGCGACAACAAGCTTTCGCGAATTCCCGGTCTGGGTCGAGCAGCATCGGGCCGAACTCGTCGGCCGCAAGGTGGCCATGTTCTGCACCGGCGGCATACGCTGCGAGAAGGCAACGGCCTATGTGAAGTCGCTCGGCTTCGAGGATGTGTTCCATCTCAAGGGCGGTATTCTGAAATATCTCGAAGAGGTGCCTGCCGAGCAAAGCCTCTGGCAGGGCGAGTGCTTCGTCTTCGACGAACGCGTCTCGGTGTCGCACGGCTTGATCGAGGGTGAGGCCGAACTTTGCCGCGCCTGCCGGCATCCGCTGACCGGGCAGGACCTGCTGTCGTCGACATACGCCGCCGGTATCTCATGCCCGCATTGCTACGATGCCCGTTCCGACGAGGATCGCGCCCGCTACGCCGAGCGTCAACGCCAGGTCGAGCTGGCGCAAGCGCAAGGCAGGGCTCCGCATATCGGACGTTAAAGCGACGTGCGTCCGCTTGGACGCACAAAGTACGCTCTAACATTTTGAATCCATAAATCGTGCCTTCCGAAATCGATTCCGATTTTCGGCCTAACGCGTTGGACAAGGCAGATCCTGACATCATCTCGTTTGTGCCATCACCGGCAAAGCGCCCATCCGTCATTGTAATGTCCATATGCGGGGCCTACCTGTTCAACGTCCGAAAACCTGCCCGGCGCTTTCGGCCGGCCAATTCTGGAGGCATTGATGTTCGATCCCAAGAAGCTCCTCAACGATCTGCTCGGCTCGCAGATTCCCGGAACCGGATCGACCGTGCGCGACAAAGGGGGTCAGGCGGTGCAAATGGCCAAGGACAATCCGCTGGCCGCTGGCGCGCTGGCCGCGGTGCTGCTCGGAACCGGCGCCGGCCGTCAGGTCGCCGGCACGGCGGTGAAGCTCGGCGGCCTGGCCGTGGTCGGCGGCCTCGCCTTCAAGGCCTACCAGAACTACAAGAACGGCAAGGCGCCGGCTGAAACGCAAGTTGCCGGTGAACCGGAATTGCTGCCGCCGCCCGCCGACACCAGCTTTCATCCCTCGCAAGCGCCGCAAGGCGAGGACGAATTCACGCTGACGCTGGTGCGCGCGATGATTTCGGCGGCGAAGGCCGACGGCCATATCGATGACGACGAACGGCAAAAGATCGCCGGCAAGCTCAGTCTCGCGGGCATCGACTCCGACGCGGAGAAATTCCTGTTGTCGGAACTGGAAAGGCCGCTCGACCTGGATACGTTGGTCGCCGGCGCCCAAACCGACGCCCAGAAGCTCGAGCTCTACACCGCCTCGCGCCTCGCCATCGATCCGAATACACGTGCCGAACGCGGCTATCTCGATCTGCTCGCCGGCCGCCTCAGCTTGCCCGATGCACTGCTCGACCATGTCGAGGCGACGGTGTCGGCGGCAAAAGTGCCGGCGCCAGAGGTGCCGGGATCGGGCAAGGCAACCGCCAATTCGCGCTGGTAGACTTCAGGGCCGCGGAGAGCGGCAATCCGGCGTCCTTTCGCGTTAATGTCTCGTTTACCCAGGAAGCGCATGATTTTAAGCAGTCGGATCGGCTTTCCTCCTCCCAGCCGGTTCAGATCAGGGCGGCCGCCAATGGCCGCCCTTTTTGTCGCAGCCGGTTAGCGCATGAGCCGAAATCGGAATCGATTTTTGCAAGCGATCATGCGCAAATTCAAAATTGCTCAAAATCATGGTGCTATAGCGTCCTTGCGGGCATGCGGCGCTATAGGAGGACAGTTATGACAGACTACAAAACGGCCATCGTCACTGGCGCCGGCACGGGCATCGGCAAAGCCGTCGCCACGGCGCTGCTCAGGGCCGGCTGGAATACGGTGTTCTGCGGACGCCGCAAGCCGGTGCTGAACAAGGCAATCGCTGATGCCGGATCGACACAAGCCAAGGCGCTGGCGGTCGCCTGCGACATCAGCAAGGCCGACCAGGTCGACGATCTGTTCGAGACGGTGGCGGCGGCTTTCGGTCGTGTCGACCTGCTCTTCAACAATGCCGGCACGGGCTACAAGTCGACATTGATCGACGAGATCCCCGTCGAGGTGTGGAACGAAATTGTCGGGGTCAATCTCACCGGCTCGTTCCTGTGCGCCCGCGCCGCCTTCGGCGCCATGCGCAGGCAGCAGCCGATGGGCGGCCGCATCATCAACAACGGCTCGGTGTCTGCCTACGCGCCGCGTCCGGGCTCAGTGCCCTATACCGCGACCAAGCACGCCATTACCGGGCTGACCAAGACGCTGGCGCTGGACGGCCGGCCTTATGACATCGCCTGCGGCCAGATCGACATCGGCAACGCCTTGACCGACATGGCGCAGGCGATGACGGTCGGAGTACCGCAAGCCAATGGCTCCATCGCCGCCGAAGCGGTGATGGATGTCCAGCAGGTCGCCAATGCCGTCGTCCATATGGCCAGCCTGCCGCTCGACGCCAATGTGCTGTTCATGACCGTGATGGCGACCAAGATGCCGTATGTCGGGCGAGGGTGAGCGGCCGGTTGGCGTAAGCGAATTCATCGTGCCACTGGCACGATGAAAGGCCGGCGAACGCCGGGGGACCCGGCCGGACGGCGTTCAATCTTGGCTAATGCATGTCGCGCAAAAGTGCGCAGCGATTTTGCGATAACGACATGCATAAAACAAGAACTAAAGCGCGTCGCATCCTTCAAACGCGATGCGCTTTAGGACTGCGTCACCGAAAGCGGCACGCCTGGAAGATATAGCGAAATAGGGCGGATTTCGTAGACGGCGGTCGGATTGACACGGCGAAAGTCGCGCGCAATCGCGATCGCGGCGTCGCGCGTGGCGCAGTCGACGACGTATAGTCCCAACAATTGCTCCTTGGTCTCGGCGAAGGGTCCGTCAATGACCATTCCGGCGCCTAGCCCGCGCAAGGTGCACGCGTCTTGTGTCGCCCCGAGCCGCGCCGCCGGGCCGAGGCTGCCATCCCGGTAAAGCCGTTCGTGGATATTGAGCAGGTCGGTCATCAGCGCCGCGTCCTCCTCCGGCGTCAGCGCCGTGATCACTTCTTCCACGTGATAGGCAAGGATGGCATAGAACATCTGACATCTCCTTTCGTCGGTCGCGTACCCGCCCTCACTTGCCCAGAAACGCCTTGATCCGTTCCAGCGCGCGCAGGATGTTCTCTTCGGAATTGGCGTAGGACAGCCTGATATAGCCTTCACCGAGAACGCCGAAATCAGGTCCGCCGATCAGCGCCACGCCGGCATCCTCAAGCAAAGCCGAGGCGAGTTTCTTGGCCTTCCAACCAGTTTTTGAGACATTAGGGAAGGCATAGAAAGCGCCTTTCGGCGTGATGCAGGAAACGCCTGGTAAGGCGTTCAAGCCTTCGACCACGACGTTCCTGCGGCGGTCGAAGGCGCGCATCATCTTGTCAACGTCGTCCTGCGGACCGTCGATGGCCGCGATGCCGGCATACTGGCTCGGCGCATTGACGCAGGACCAGCAATTGACCGCCAGCTTGCGCACCTTGTCGTAGAGGTGGGCGCCCTTGTCGCCGTTCGGCCAGATCGACCAGCCCATGCGCCAGCCGGTCATCGCCCAGGTCTTCGACCAGCCGTTGAGCACGATCAGTCGGTCGCGGATTTCGGGGAAATTGAGCAGCGAGAAGTGCGTCTCGCCGTCATAGGTCATCACGTCGTAGATCTCGTCGGAGAGGATGGCGACGTCCGGGTGCGCTTCCAGCCCCTTGACCAGCTTCTCGATCTCGGCGCGCGGGGTGACCCCGCCGGTCGGGTTGGCCGGCGAGTTGAGGATGAGCAGCCTGGTCTTCGGCGTGATCAGCGCCAGCGTCTCCTGCGCCGAGAAGGCAAAGCCGTTCTCCTCGCGTATCGGCACCGGAACCGGAGCAGCACCGGTGAATTCGATCATCGAGCGATAGATGGGAAAGCCGGGATCGGGATAGAGGATCTCGGCGCCCGGTTCGCCGAACATCAGGATCGCGGCGAACATGGTCGGCTTGCCGCCGGGCAGGATCATCACCGCCTCGGGCGACACCTCGACACCGGTTGTGGTCAGCGTGCGGCGCACCACCGCTTCGCGTGTCGCCAGCAGGCCGTTGGCCGGCGTATAGCCGTGGTGGCCGTCACGCAGCGCCTTGATTGCGGCTTCGACGATGTGCTGCGGCGTCTTGAAGTCGGGCTGGCCGATGCCGAGATTGACGATATCGCGGCCCTGATGGGCGAGCGCGGTGGCACGAGCCAGCACCGCAAAGGCGTTTTCCTCGCCGAGACGATCAAAGGCCGAAATCGTGTGGAGCATTTTTCCCGTCCCTGTGGTTCTTTCACCGAGCGAGCGTTTTTGTGAGCGTCCTTTCGCAAAAGTCAAACGGATTGGAGCTTTGGGTGTCGGAAAATCTCAAGAATTGGCAACCGCGCCCGCGGCCGGAGCGCAAGGTGCTGGAGGGGCGCACTGTCAGGCTTGAGCCGCTGAGCTCCGAAAAGCATGGCGACGGCCTTTTCGAGGCGTCGTCGGTGCCTGATGTCGACGGCCGCTTCGCTTGGCTGCCCGATTATCCGCCGCAGACCCGCGCCGCCTTCCAGCCGTGGCTGGACAAGGCCGAAGCCAGCGAGGACCCGCTGTTCTTCACCGTCATCGACAAGGCCAGCGGCAAGGTCGCCGGACGCCAGACGCTGATGCGCATCGACCCTGCCTATGGCGTTATCGAGATCGGCAACATCTATTGGGGTCCGCTGATCTCGCGCAAGCCGGCGGCGACGGAAGCGCAATTCCTGTTCATGAAATACATCTTCGAGCTTGGCTATCGCCGCTACGAATGGAAATGCAACAACCGCAACGAGCCGTCGAAGCGCGCGGCGGAGCGTTTCGGCTTCAAGTTCGAGGGCATTTTCCGGCAGCATCTTGTGGTCAAGGGCGAAAACCGCGATACCGCGTGGTACTCGGTCATCGACAAGGAGTGGCCGGCACTGCGTAGAGCCTATGAGGCATGGCTCGATCCGGGCAATTTCGACGGCGACGGCCGGCAGAAGCGACGGCTCGAGGATTTCCGCGCCGAGTTCGGCGCCTGACCATGACCCAGGACCACGATCCCGAAAAGTGAAGGCGAGTTTTCGGGCAAGATCGTGATCAAACCAGAAGGACCATGATCCCGAAAAGTGGAAGCCGGTTTTCGGGCAAAGATCATGGTCAAACAAGAACACAGAGCCTCCGTCCGGATTCTGCCGGGATGGATCAGTTCTGACAGGAGTTCGCAGGTGGCGCATACCCACGACCATGGTTCGCAAGGGCATGACGGCAGCCACGGCGCCGGTCATGTGCACGGCTCGACCGACAAGAAACGCGTGCTGATCGCCGCCTGCCTGACCGCGGGCTTCATGATCGTAGAAGCGCTTGGCGGTCTCTTGACCGGATCGCTGGCGCTGCTGGCGGATGCCGGCCACATGCTCGCCGACTGTATCGCGCTCGGGCTTGCCTGGTATGCTTTTCATCTGGCCGGCCGGCCGGCCACGGTTCGCCTCACCTACGGTTTCGGCCGGGTCAAGACGCTGGTCGCCTATACCAATGGTATCGCCATCTTCGCCATTGCGCTGTGGATCATCTATGAGGCCTGGGAACGCCTGCTGACGCCTGCGCCCGTGCTCGGCGGGCCGATGCTGGTCGTTGCGATCGCCGGCCTGCTGGTCAATATCGGCTGCTTCTTCGTGCTGCATGGCGGCGACCGCGACAGCCTGAACATGCGCGGTGCCATCCTGCACGTGCTCGGCGATCTGCTTGGCTCCGCGGCGGCGATCATCGCTGCGCTGATCATCCTGGCAACCGGCTGGACGCCAATCGATCCGATCCTGTCCGTCCTTGTCTCGCTGCTGATCCTGTCCACCGCCTGGTCGCTGATGCGTGAAGCGGCCCATGTCCTGCTCGAAGGCGTGCCGGCGAGCCTCGATCGCGACCTGATCGCCAGGGACATAGAAGGGACGGTGAACGGCGTGCGCGAGGTGCATCACATGCATGTCTGGTCGCTTGACGGGTCAAGCAACATGGCGACCTTGCATGCTTGCCTCAACGATGGCGTCGATGCCCACAAAGCGGTCAGCGCCATCAAGAAGCGGCTTGCCGCGCATGGCATTGCCCACGCCACCGTAGAACCGGAATTCGGCCATTGCGCCGATGATAAGCATGATGGCGAGCACGACCATGCGCATGATGCGGCTCCGCATCATCGCCACCATCACTGATCCCAGGAGTTCCATGGCATGGTAACGAAGTTGACGAATCCCCGCCGTGTCCGGGCCGCGTGATGGATCGTGACACGCGCAATGCGGCGATCGGCGCACTGTGGGTGCTGCTGCTGTTCGGCATCGCCGCCTACTATTTGCCAACCGTGATGCTGGCGGTCGGCCGCGTGTCGACCATTCTTGCCGCTATTATTGCCGCTGTCTTCATGGTGGCCATTTTCGTCGTGTTTTGGTTGCGTGGCCGCAGCCAGCGCAAAAAGGATCATTGATATGCGTGTTTTGATTACCGGCGCGGCAGGCATGGTCGGCCGCAAGCTCATCGCCCGGCTGGCGAAGGATGGAACGCTCAGCGGCCGGAAGCTCGCCGCGCTCGACCTTCACGACATCGTGCCGCCGCAGGCGCCGACACTGGATGGCGTCGACGTCGCCATCCATACAGGCGATCTCGCCGCGGCGAGCGCGATGGAACGGCTGGTCGCGTCGCGCCCAGACGTGATCTTTCATCTCGCCGGCGTCGTGTCGGGCGAGGCGGAGGCCAATTTCGATCTCGGCTATCGCGTCAATCTCGACGGCACAAGGGCGCTGTTCGATGCCATAAGACTGGCGGGGTTTGCGCCGCGCGTCGTCTTCACGTCGTCGATCGCCGTGTTCGGCGCACCGTTTCCGGACATTATATCAGACGAATTCCACCCGACGCCGTTGACCTCCTACGGCACGCAGAAGCTGATGGGCGAAGCATTGCTCGCCGATTATACGCGGCGCGGCTTCTTCGATGGCATCGGCATCAGGCTGCCGACCATCTGCGTCAGGCCGGGCAAGCCCAACAAGGCGGCTTCAGGCTTTTTCTCCGGCATCATCCGCGAGCCGTTGAACGGCCAGGAAGCAATATTGCCGGTGCCGCGCTCTGTCGTACACACCCACGCCAGCCCGCGCTCGGCGGTGAATTTTCTGATCCACGCAGCAGCGATCGGCGGCGACGCCGTCGGGCCGCGCCGCAATCTGACGATGCCCGGCGTCGCCGTCACGGTCGGCGAGCAGATCGAGGCCCTGGAACGGATGGCCGGCGCCAAGGCGGTGAACCTAATCCGCGAGGAGCCCGACGATACGATCTGGGCGATCGTCAAGGGCTGGCCGACACGGTTCGAGGCGCGGCGGTCGAGGGAGCTTGGCTTTGCCGCCGAAACCAGCTTCGACGACATCATCCGCGCGCATATCGAGGACGAGTTGGACGGGAAGATCGCGGGTTAGGGTGTCGATATTCAGGCCAGCGGCAACGCACATCGACCTCGGCGCCGCCCCTCATCTGCCTGCCGGCATCTTCTCCCCGTAAACGGGGCGAGGGGGCTGCCTCAACCTTGGCAATCCCCCTCTCCCCGTTTTTTACGGGGAGAGGGTAAGGGTGAGGGGCAGCGCCGACGCCCGGTAAGGGTGAAGGGACTGCTTCATCCGCCAGTCAGGCTCGCCGACAACAACAGCAACCCGAACAAAAAGACGAAGGCGGCGCCGCCGATCTCGACGATTGAATGGATGCGGTTGCCCATGCGGCCGTCGCCAGCGAAATACACCGCCCAGTTCTTGGCCGTCACCGCCAGCGTCGCCAGGATCGAGACGGTGATCGCGGTGCCGAGTGCCATCGCCAGCACCGACAGGATGCCGCCGAACCACAGCCCGTTGAGCATGGCAAAGCTCAGCACGATCAGCGCGCCCGAGCACGGCCGGATACCGACCACGGCCACCGCAGACCAGGCAGTGCGCCAGTCGAAGCGGTCGCCGGAAAGCAGCGCCGGGTCGGGCGCGTGTGAATGTCCGCACGTCTCGCAGACATCGCCCGCCGCATGGTGATGGTGCCCGCCATGGTCATGGCGACGGTCGTGTGCGCCATGATCATGGTTATCGTGGCCGTCATGGCCATGTGCGTGAAGCGCATGCACCGAATGCGCATGTGCAGGATGGCCTGTTTGCGAATGGCCGGCATGGGCCGCCGAAAGGCTATAGGCAGGGTTCGCACCGAACAGACGAAGGATGGCAGGGCCGGCCTTGCGCCACAAAAGCCAGGCGCCGAACAGGGTGACAAAGACAAAACTCGTGACTTCGAGGAACCATGCCGCGTCGGTCATCGATATGGTGGTGCCGCGCAGGACGAAGTAGGCGAGCATCATCACCAGGATCGCCGTCACCGCCTGCAACAGGGCCGAGACGAAGGACAGCATGATGCCGCGCCTGAGCGCGACTTCGTTCGCGACCATGTAGGACGAGATCACCGCCTTACCGTGACCGGGGCCGGCGGCATGGAAAATACCGTAGGCGAAGGACAGGCCGATAAGCAGCCACAGCTTGCTGCCGTCCTCACGCATCGCCTTCATCGCACCGGCAAGCGCGCGGTAGAATTCCTGCTGACGCAGATTGATCCACATCAGGATTTGGGCGAACGGGCCGGTGGTGGGAGCCATCCCGTCATTGGTGCCGATGCCGAGCGAGCTCTGGGCGTGGGCTGAGCCGAGGACGTGCGTCATGACAAGGGCGGCGGCCAAAAGGCCGAAAGCCAAACGCAGGGACGGTTTCGTCACCGGATTATCCTTTTGGCTGACAGTTCAGTTCAAGCTTGGTCGCAAATATCTTGCTCATATCGGTGCCTGTCGGATCATTGAAGAAGGCGTCCGTCAGGTTCTTCTGGTTCGCGGCGATCGCCTCGTCGGGGTTCGGACGAACGACCTTGCTCGTGCATGTCGACGGCAAGTCGGCGACCTGCATATTGGCATCCTCGGTGAAATCGATCGCCGTGTAGAAGGTTGGGTCATAGACGCCGATATCGATCTTGCCGGCCAGCCTGGTTGGCGCCTTGGGTTCGGATTCGAACAGGATAATGAGCTGGTCGTTGTCGAAATTCGCCATCAGCTGCGGCGGCGGGCTCATCGCCTCATCCTTGCCGTCGACGGTGACGAGCTGGAAGTAATTGAACTCCGCCAGCGAAGCGTGAACGGTGTCGGCGACTTCCTTCAGCTCCTTGTCGTCAAGCTTCAGGTCGGAATTCTTGTCGAACTCCATCATCACCGTGCTCGAAAACAAATCGTCGAAGCGCCAGACATGACGCAAGGCCTTCACGCTTTGGTGATCCGGGCTGAGGATCACTTCGAGGCGAGCCTCGGCGAAGACGTGGGGATGCACGTCGGCTGGCCCGACCGTGGCAAAAGTCGCCGCCATGGCCGAAGCCATCATGATTGCTTGCCGCTTCAGGTTCATTCTGGGTGGTGATTCCATCGACTTCGGTGACTGTCGAGAGTTACCAGAAAGCGGGCGAAAATGGGACCCCGGGCGGCCAAAAGCTCATGCATTGTCAATCGTCTTGAACCACTGCACCAGGAAATCGACAAAGACGCGAACTTTCGCAGGCAAATAGCGCCGGTGCGGATAGACGGCGAAAATGCCGCCACCCGGCAGGATGCGGTCATCCAGCGCGGTCACCAGCCGGCCACTTTCGATGTCGGGCGCTGCGATGAAATCCGGCAGGACTGAAAATCCCAATCCCGCCACGGCGGCGGCTCTTGCCGCCATCGGACTGTTGACCTCGATCGGACCGGAGACCGAAACAGTCACCGTGTCGCCGCTGTCGCCCTTGAACGGCCAGTTGGTCAGCCAGCGGCCATTGGTGTCGATGATGCAGGGCATGCGGCCAAGGTCCTGCGGCCGCGTCGGCATGCCGTGCCTGGCGATCAGCTCGGGAGATGCGCACAGCCGCACCGAGAACGGCGCCAGGCGCCTGGCGATCAGCGAGGAGCTTTCCAGCCGCGAAATGCGCACGGCGAGATCGAAGCCTTCCTCGACCAGATCGACGAAGCGGTCATCGAGATGAATGTCGAGCACGATGTCGGGATGCTGCTTGGCGAAGTCGATCAGCGATAGGCCGATCGGCGCGTCGGCAAAGGTGCGCGGCGCCGACAGCTTGATCCTGCCGCGCACGTCGCCAGAGGATTCGCGCACCGCATCGGCCAGGCTGTCGACCTCGCGGACGATTTCCGAGGCGCGGCGGTAATAGGTGTGGCCGGCCTCGGTCAGCGAGAACTGCCGGGTGGTGCGGTTGAGCAGCAGCGCGCCGAGCTCGTCCTCCAACTCGCGCACATATTTCGACAGCAGCGCCTTGGAGCGGCCGATCTTGCGCGCCGCTGCCGAAAATCCTTCGGCCTCGACAACGTCGATGAAGGCGCGCATGCGGGTCAGCGTATCCATGTCATGCGCTCCTCTGGTGGGCTGAAAGGATGCGCGCGGCAAGCGCCATCAGCTGCCGGTCGCTGTTTTTCGGTCCGAGCAGCGAGAGGCCGAACGGGGCGCCGTCAACCAGGCCCAGCGGCAGGGCGATCTGCGGGAGGCCGGACAGGCCGGAAAGACACAACAGTCTCAGCGCGCGTTCGCGATAGGTCTGCAAATCGGCGAATGAGGCGGCCTTGAGCGGGGCGGCACCTGGAGCGGTCGGCAGCACAAGAACGCCGTCTTCGCCAAGCAGGTCGGCAAGTTCGCGACGAAACGAAACGCGACGTTCCGTTTCAAATTGTGCGGTTGCCGCGTCGATGGTTGCGCCATGCTCGAAGCGCTCCTTGACGCCGGGGCCGAGCATCCGATCGCTGCCGGCGATCCAGGCACCATGATTTTGCCAGGCCTCGTACCCCTGCAGTTTGCGGAAGCACCAATAGAGATCGTCGGTGGAATGCGACAGCGGGGCAACGGTGCGCGGTGCGCCCAACACCGATGCGACAGCGCGGACCATGGCGCGATACTCGTCGGCTTCCTGCGGGCCGAGCACGAGCCCGTCCAGCGCATCCAGCGCGAGGGGGCGCTGCAATTCTTGGTTGTGCAGATCGTCGCCGAGCAGCACCGCGCCGACCTTTTCGTAGGTGACCATGTTCCTGGCGAACCAGCCGAACGTATCAAGTGAAGGGGCCAGCGGCATGGCGCCTTCGAGCGAGATGCGGCCATGCGTGGTCCTCAGGCCGATCAGCCCACAAAAGCTTGCCGGAGCGCGAATCGAGCCGCCGGTATCGGATCCGGCGGCGATGTCGGCCAGCCCGCCGGCGACCGCGGCGGCGGAACCGGAAGACGAGCCGCCGGTGACGCGATCAGGTGCTGCCGGATTGACCGGCGACGGGAAATGCGCGTTCAGCCCCATCAGCGAGAAGGCCAGTTCGTCGGTCTGCGTCTTGCCGACGAAGCACGCGCCCGAATCAAGCAGCGCCTGGACGGCCGGCGCCGTCGCCGAGGCGGGTGAAGCCTGCTGGTATTTTTGCGGATTGCCGCAGCCGGTGCGGTAGCCGGCGACGTCGTAAATATCCTTGACGGCCAGCCGCAGGCCGGCAAGCGGGCCGGACTGCGCATTGGATATAGGTATACCATCGAGGTCGAGAAAAGCGTTCAGAGGGCCGCGAGTGCCTGCCATGCGTTCGATATCCGGATACAGTTGTTGCAACATTGTTCGACGCCAGGATTTTTACAACCTGGCGTACGATTTTTATTGATTGTGAAATCCATCGACCTTATATCGCGCTTGCCCAAAGTCGCACGTGCCTGTGGGTGTCCGCCGATCCTCAAAATGGTGAGGGATCTCGGTAAGGTAACTGGAGCTAACCCCTCCAGTCGGTTTAGCGGCCAACCGCCAGACCGAGGACACCTTGAAGCAACGACGGTGCGGGCCTTTCTGGTGTTCTGCCGGTCGTCCAAAGACCGGGGTTACTGAAGAGGCACACCTTCATTGCCGGCAGTGCGGAACGGGTTCTCCCAATCCAAGCCAAGGCAGACAAAGCGAACCGAGGCCGGGCAAGGCCAAGGTTCACCGCCGCGAGACGGCGCTTCATGGTTCCGGGGTCTCCACCGGCTGGTTCCATGGATTGACGTCCCGCCTTTGTCCACCGCGTGTTCGCGAGGTCAATGACCCGTGTCCCGCAGCCTTTGTGCGCGCCGAAAGGCGCTATGGAGAGACCCCGATGGCTACCCAGCGCATCCTTGACTTCCTCGCCACCCGACGTCCGAACGGCCCTTGCCTCGTCGTCGATCTCGATGTCGTGCGCGACAATTTCCGCGCCTTCGAGAAGGCGCTTCCCGATTCGAAAATCTACTATGCGGTGAAAGCAAATCCGGCGCCGGAAATCCTGCGCCTGCTTGCTGCGATGGGCTCGTCCTTCGACACCGCTTCCGTTGCCGAAGTCGAGATGGCGATGGACGCCGGCGCGCCGGCGGACCGCATCTCCTTCGGCAACACCATCAAGAAGGAGCGCGACATCCAGCGCGCCTATCAACTCGGCATCCGGTTGTTCGCGGTGGACTGCGTCGAGGAGGTCGAGAAGATCGCCCGCGTTGCACCCGGCGCCCGTGTGTTCTGCCGCGTGCTGACCGACGGCGAAGGCGCCGAATGGCCGCTGTCGCGCAAGTTCGGCTGCGTGCCGGCGATGGCGGTCGACGTGCTGCGCCATGCGAGGGCGCTCGGGCTGGACGCCTATGGCGTGTCGTTCCATGTCGGCTCGCAGCAGACCAACCTGACCGCCTGGGACCGCGCGCTCGGCGACGCCAAAAAGGTGTTCGCTACGCTCGCTGACGAAGGCATTGTGCTCAAGATGGTCAATATGGGCGGCGGTTTCCCGACCCGTTACCTCAGGGACGTGCCGGCGGCACAGGCCTATGGCCAGGCGATCTTCTCGGCGCTGCGCAAGCATTTCGGCAACGCGATTCCCGAGACCATCATCGAACCGGGCCGCGGCATGGTCGGCAATGCCGGCGTCATCAAGTCGGAAGTCGTGCTGATCTCGAAGAAGGCCGACAACGACAATGTGCGTTGGGTCTTCCTCGACATCGGCAAGTTCGGCGGGCTCGCCGAGACGATGGACGAGGCGATCCGCTACCTGATCGTCACCGCGTATGACGGCACCGAGACCGCGCCGTGCGTGCTCGCCGGCCCGACCTGCGATTCGGCCGACGTGATGTACGAGAAAACGCCGTATCCGCTGCCCCTGTCGCTGACCATCGGCGACGAGGTGCTGATCGAGGGCACCGGCGCCTACACGACGACCTACGCCTCGGTCGCCTTCAACGGCTTCGAGCCTCTCCGATCCTACGTGATCTGACGGCTCGCAAGAGCCGGTCAGATCATCCGGCGCGGGCGACGAGATCGCCCGCTTCGGTTCGCCTGTGGAACAATCCGCTCGTGAAGGATCGCGGAAATGGAAATTGTGGATTTCATCGTTGATGGCGCTGTGAGCCGGCAAATCTCCCCCCTTGAGGGGGAGATGGCCGCAAAGCGGCCAGAGGGGGTCGCCTCAGCTGTCGCGACCTCTCTTGGACTGCGTGGCGCCGGCGCTTCACGCGCGGCGCCCTCCTCTGTCGGCTTCGGCGACATCTCGCCCTCTAGGGGGGAGATTGCTGGCGCTTTCGTCATCACCGCCGAAACCGCTGCCGACGTCCCGGCGCGCGAGGCCTTGCTCGATCGCGCCATGGGGTCGAAGCGCCGGAGAAAATCGTCGGAAAAGCTGCGGCGCGGCCGCCGGCCTTCGGAAGGCCTTGCCTTTGTCGCACGCGATGCGTCGGGCGCTGTCACCGGCACCGTGCGGCTCTGGGATGTCGTGCTGGGCGAGGGCGGTAGGTCCGCCCTTCTGCTTGGCCCGCTCGCCGTCGATCCCACAATCAAGAATGCCGGCATCGGCTCGGCGCTGATGCGCCATGCAATCGCTGAAGCCGCGCGCCTCGGCCATGCGGCGATCCTGCTGGTCGGCGATGCGCCCTATTACCAGCGCTTCGGGTTCTCGGCCGATAAAACCGGCTCGCTGGCCATGCCGGGACCTTATGAGCGGCACCGCCTGCTGGCGCTGGAGCTGGTGGAAGGCGTGCTCGCCGGCGCGCAGGGCACGCTGGAGGCGGCCGGGCGCAAGCTGAAGGCACAGCGGCTGTCGCTCGCTGCCTGACGGATCGGAAACAAGCCGCTGCCATCGGGCGGCGGCTTGTTTCCATCCAGGATTGGAATGGGTCAGCCGATCAACTGGCTCAGCGCCATGGCGACGCTCATGTCGCCTTCGACCTTTATCTTGCCGGACATGAACGCCATGGTCGGGTTGAGATCGCCTGATATCAGCGATTCCAGATCGTCGAGCGAAAGCTTTATCGTGCAGTCGGCCGGCGCGTCGGTGGTCGATACAGCAGCGCCGTCGATGACGATGACGCCGTCGCCTCCGGTATCGAATTTGACGGAACGATCGAACCCGGCACTCGCCACGCGCGCGCTGATCTTGTCGGCAATTTCCTGAACGCCCATGGCCGTTCTCCTCGTCTCGTTGCGTTTGTCGCACCCCATTGCACTTCGGTCTGGGGCACTTTGATCCGGCCCGAAGTCGCCGTCTTGCGCATTTCGCGATCAAGGTCGCCGGCGCATATAGCTTCGGGTTGACGTTTACGTCAACGCGGTTCCCGATATGATGATGGGTTTTATCGCCGCAGTGAAGCTGCGCTGTCCACACTGGCAGTTACAAGGTCTGCATCATTCAAACAGACGAGGACAGTGGCCAGGCCTGTCCCTAGCGTGGGCTCGCCTCATGCGCCACCGCGCGATCAGGGGGAAGGGGATGAACCCGTATCCGGGAGGCGAGGATCAAGACCCCAGATGGCGTTACAGTAGGGGATGTTCAGTCATGAAAATCAGAAGTCTGATCAAGCGTGCCGAGACGGTGGACAGGGCATTCAAGGAACTCGAAGCCGATTTGGCGGATGCGTTCGATGAGTGTCTCAACCTAGACGACCAATCGCCGTTGGACAACGTTCCGGATGAGAACCTCGCGGCAAGGAATGACAACTCTCAGCCCGAGGACGATGCCGACGCTCCCGAGATCGCACGGCGGCTGACCTCCCACACACAAACCCGCCTGGCTGCGCTAGATGCCGTTGAGGGGCTGTTTGACGATGCGCGCGAGTATCTGGAGGAGATCAACACGAAACTGTCGGAGATCGCGACCTCGCATCACCTGACAGGCGAATTCCTGAAGCTGCTTCACGGGGACATTCTTCGCGCCAACGAACTGGAACTGGCAAATGTCAGCCTGACCACGCAGCAAAGAGTGCTATCGGAGCAGTTCCACGATGCGACCAGAAAGCAGCGCGAGCGTGAAAGCGTCGTCGAGGCCCTGCAGCAGCGCGAGATAAGCCTGGCCGAGGACAAGGAGGCACTTCGCAGTGCGCTGGCTGCAGCAAAGCTGGAACTCGTCGTGGCAGGCAATGCGAGCGCAGAACGCGAAGCGGAGTTCGGCGACCTCGTCAAAACGCTTTCGGCCAGAACGGCCGAGGCCAACCGATGCGCGCGCGAGAACGAGATATTGCGGGAAAAGCATGTCAGCCTGTCGATCGACTTCGACAAGGCGCTGAAGCGGGAAGCTGAGGCGCGGCACCGGCTGGACGAGCTCTCGACGATTCATGCCAGTGACGCGGCGCGACTTTCGGAACTGCTGTCTGCGCTCGGCAAGAGCGAACAAGAGGAGACGCGGCTGCAGAAATCGCTCGATATCGCGCAAGCGAAGCTGTCGGAAATGACGGAAGCGGCCCGTATCATGGAAGGTGACAGGGAAGCCGAACGTGCGCGTAGTTTCGCTGAGATCGGCGGCCTGCGTTCCGAAATTCGCAACCTCCAATCACGATTTGAAGTCGCCTCGAACGAGAACAATCAAGCCGCGAGCGAGATCGCCAATCTCAAGGCTCAATGGAGCGACGCTGTCGCCGAAAAGCAAATTGCGGAGGAAAGGTTGTCGGTTCTCAGAAAGGAGAACGAAAACGACAAGATGCACCTCTCGACCGTGAGCGCGAATTTTTCGCAGCTTTCCCTGCAGCAGGCATCCGAACAGATACAGCTCGATGTCCAGAGGCAGGAATGCGAGGACCTGCGAGCCGAAGTCGCTGTGCTCGACGCCCGGGTCAAGGAACTGTTGCCCTATGAGCGTCTCCACAAGGTCACAAACGCCAAACCGCATGAGAACGGCGTGGTCGAGATCACCGGTGTCGTGGCGGAGAAGTCCCGCGCCACAAGCAGGCGGCGCGTCCGTACGAGCCTGCGCGCCGCATCCTGACGCACGGGTGTCACTTGGCTTTACGGGAACAGACTGAAGGTCCGTTGTCGAAGCAACGCAGATTCGGCGAATTAGCTTGCGTGCGCTTCCTTCCTCAGGCCTTCCCCGATCTAGTGTACGGTGTTGCCCGTCAGGTTAGCGCATGGATCGAAGCGTCATTTGCTCACCAACTGGCCACACCGGCACCGCCTGATTAGGCATCGAGGAAGTCCAGGGCCTTCTCCACGAAGGCGCCGTGATACTGGAAAATGGCCGTATGCCCGCCGTCCTCGTACAGGACCAGCTCGGCATTGGGCAAGCGCCGTGCCAGGTCGACGGAATTGCTGGTGGGCACCATTCTGTCGTGATCGCCATTCACCACGAGGACCGGGTGCCGGACACGCGATAGGTCGGCAGGGCGCTCGAGGCCAAAGGCACGCACTGCCTTGAGCTGCTGGCTGAAAGCGCCGAGGGCGATGGGCTTGTCGCGGTCATTGGTCCGTTCGTTCAAGCGCTGCAGAAACTCGCGCGCCGCCTTCTTGCCGTTGGGGCTTTGGGTGAAGAAGAGGTAGTTCTTTGGGTCCTTGATGGTCAGCGCGGCGCGGATCATGTCGAAGAAGGTGACGAACGTCACCCTGTCGATGCCGGTACCCCGGCTGGGCCGGTTCCCGCGAGGATAATCTTGCGAACCAGATTGGGCTCCAGCTGAACAATCGCCTGGGCGATGAAGCCGCCAAGAGATAGGCCGAGCAGGTCAACCTTCTCGAAACCGAGGGCCCGGATGAAGGCGATCGCGTCGCGGGCCATCGCCTCCACCGTGCTGGGAGTGGAGCCGCCTGATGCGCCAACACCACGGTTATCGAAGGTGACAACGCGTCGTTTTGCGGCAATACCATCGACGACCCGGGGATCCCAATTGTCGAGAACCGCACTCAGATGGGTAAGAAAAATCACCGGTACCCCGGTTGTGGGCCCGAGTTCCCGGTAGGCGAATTTCGTACCGCCGACGTCGACCGTTTTCGTCGGCACGTCCCTGTGTTTGACGATCGCGGCAGGTCGCGACAGATGATGCACGTTCATGATGGTTTTCTTCCTTCTGGCTTGTCGCTGTCGCTGCCGCTGCCGCTGGGCTGGAGCAGCGCCTTCGCCGCCACCGCGCCAGCCTCAAGAATGCGATCGGACAGTTCGGTTCCGTTCACCGCGCGGGACAGCTCAAGTGTGCCGATCAGGGTCGCGAAGACGCCGAACGCGACAGCCTCGGGATCGCGGGCGTCGGGCGTCAGCTCGGCCGCCACCTGGCGTACGAGCTTGAGCAGGTGCTCGGCGTAAACTTGGCGCGTCTCGATCGGCTCACGCGCAATTTCGGGCAGCAGCGCGGCTGAAGCGCAACCTTTGCCTGGATTGTCTCGGTGTTCCGCCGACAGATACGTGTCGATGGCCAATGACGTGCCGCCGGCGGCCAATAGCTCCTGTATCTGGGCCGTCTGGGCCTCCAGCGCGGCTGCCACACTCTCACGCACAAGCGCCGCCTTGGACGGAAAATGGGGATAGAAAGCTCCATTGGTCAGTCCCGCCTCACCCATGATGCCGGCGAGACCTGATGCAGCGATGCCGTCGGAGCGAAACCGTTCGGTCGCCACATCCATGATCCGCTGCCGCGATGCTTCCCTCCGGCCTTTCTCGTAGCGCATGTCTTTCTCCTTCGATCAGCTATTGCATTACGGTCATATTATCATTAAGTGACCATAATGCAATAGCAACGCATCGGAGATGGCGACCTGGCTCCAGGTCTCCTCAATTTAGGAAAGCTGCAATGAAGGCCTTCATCGTCGATCGATATGCAAAGAAAGCTCCCCTACGGCTTGGAGAGGTTCCAGAGCCGGAAGCAGGGGAGAATGACGTGCTGGTGCAGATCCATGCCGCCAGCGTCAATCTGCTGGACTCCAAGATCAGGGACGGAGAGTTCAAGCTGATCCTGCCCTACGGCCGGCCTTTCGTTGCAGGCCATGACGTGGCCGGAACGGTCATTCGCGTCGGCGCGAAAGTCCGACAGTTCAAACCGGGCGACGAGGTCTATGCGCGAGCGCGCGACGGTCGGATCGGAGCGTTCGCCGAGTACATCGCCATTAATGATGCGGACGTGGCCCTGAAGCCAAAAAACCTCAGCATGGAAGAGGCTGCGTCCATTCCCCTGGTGGGGCTGACCGCCTGGCAGGCGCTGGTTGAAAGGGCGAAGCTGAAGAAAGGACAGAAGGTCTTTATTCAGGCCGGCTCCGGCGGAGTGGGGACATTCGCCATCCAATTGGCAAAGCACCTCGGCGCAACGGTCGCCACGACAACAAGCGCGTCGAACACGGATATGGTCAGGAAGCTGGGCGCCGATGTCATTGTCGACTACAAGAAGGATGACTTCGAGAAAGTGCTTTCGGGCTACGATGTCGTCCTGAACAGCCAGGACAACAAGACCCTCGAAAAGTCCCTGCGTGTGTTGAAGCCAGGTGGCGTAGCCGTTTCGATCTCCGGTCCGCCCGATCCTGGGTTTGCCAGGGAGAAGGGGCTGAGCTGGGTGCTGAACCTGGTCATGCGCGTTCTGAGCGCAGGCATCAGGAGACGGGCAAAACGCGCAGATGTCCGATATTCGTTCCTGTTCATGGCGGCCAATGGCGGGCAGTTGACAAAAATCACGTCGCTCATCGAAACGGGCGTCGTCCGCCCGGTTATAGATCGCGTCTTTCCGCTTGAGCAGACCAACGAGGCATTGGCATACATTGAACAGGGCCGGGCCAAGGGCAAGGTCATCATCAAGGTCAAATAGCTTCTCGGCGCAACGCGGCACAAGCGAATGAGCTTGCGCGTGCTTCCTCCGACAGGGCTTCCGCCAACCTAATGCTCGATTGGTCCTTTCGGCATGACGATCGCGGTGCCGGCGGTTGTCGGACGCTCGATCATGCGGCGGACGCGCGGCGGCTCGTCGCCGCTGTGCAGCGCCCGCAGGCGCTCGCCGACAACGGCGTCGGCATGGGTGGCCCGCTTGTTGTGACGGATGTATTCGAGCCATGTCGGCGTGTGATAGTGCTCGATCCATATTGCGGGATTTTCGAGATCGCGCGCCAGCGTCCAGTTGCGGGCGCCGTCACGGCGGCGGATGCGGCCGCGTTCGGCCATGGTGGCCAGGAATTCCGGCACGTCCTCCTCGCGGATGATGTACTCGATCATGATGGCGATCGGCCCGCTGCGCAGTTTCAGGTCGAGTGCAAGATGCGGCTCCTTGAAACGGTTCAGCGGATCGAGGTTGAGCACCGCCTGCTGCGGCAAAGGCAGCAAGAGGCCGATCGCGCCGCCCGCCAGCATCGCGACGGCGGCCGCGGTCAGAGCGAATTCGGCGCCTTGCGCATCAGCGACAACACCCCAGATCCAGCTGCCGAGGGCGATGCCGCCGAAGGTCGCCGTCTGATAGACCGAGAGCACCCGGCCGACCACCCAGCGCGGCGTCGACATCTGCACCGTGACGTTGAAATGCGCCAGCGCGACCACCCAGCAGGCGCCGCCGATGAGCAGCCCGAGCGACGTTTGCCAGGCCTGATCGCTGACGGCGGCATTGAAGGCGCAGAGCGCAAAGCCGGCGAATGCCATGCGCACCATCGTCTCGCTCGACAGGATCTGCCGCAGCCTGACGCTGATCAGCGCGCCGCCGACGGCGCCGATGCCGAAAGCACCGAGCATGATGCCGTAGGTCAAGGCATCGCCCTTGACGACATTGCGCGCCACCAGCGGCAGCAGTGCCAGGACCGCACCGGCGCTGAAGCCGAAAGCCGCACCCCTTACCAGCACCTTGCCGATATTGGGCGACATCGCGACGTAGCGCAGGCCAGCACCCATCGCCGCGCCCAGCGTCTCGCGCGGCAGTGTCGAGGCCGGCAATTCCGGCTTCCAGCGGGCCAGCACGATGATCAGCCCGACATAGCTCAATGCGTTGGCGGCAAAGGCCGCTGCAGCACCTGCGGCGGCAACGATGATGCCGCCGATCGCCGGGCCGACGCTGCGCGTCAGGTTGAAGCCCAAGGAGTTGAGCGCGACGGCCGCCGGCAGCTTGGCGCGCGGCACCATGTCGCCGACAGAAGCCTGCCATGACGGGTTGTAAAGCGCCGTGCCGCAGTTGATCAGGAAGGCGAAGGCCAGCAGCGTCCACGGCGTTATCAAGCCAAGATAGGTGAACACGGTCAGCAGAACCGAGACGATCAGCATGAAGATCTGGGCAATCAGCATGACCTTGCGCCGGTTGAAGCTGTCGGCGATGGCGCCGGCAACGAGCGCAAACAGCATGATCGGCAAGGTAGTCGAGGCCTGGACCAGCGCAACCTGATAGGACGAGGTGGCGATCGTGGTCATCATCCAGGCGGCGCCGACGCCCTGGATCAAGCCACCGAAATTCGAAACCAGACTGGCGGACCATACGGCGCGGAAAATGCCGTGTCGGAACGGCGCCAGCGCCGAGACGCGTTCGCTGTCCGGCTCGTCGTCGATCATCGATGCTTCCCCGACTTCAAATGCTGCGTTCTTCCAGAATCGGTGCCCTCATGCCGTCCTAGAAGTAGAGCATGACCTCGCAAAGGGCGAACGCCTTTTCAAAGAAGATCATGGTCCAACAAAGAGATAGCGGTGGCGGGAACAGGTCGGCGGCCATTCTTGCAGGCCGCGTGAAGCGCTTCGGTGAGGTGTCCGACTTTCTGTCCGCCGCGCCCGCTTCCTGCTGCCGTGAACCGATAAACGCGAACGGCTGAGATTGGTGGGAAGCGGACTGGCGGCTTCAGGATTTTGTCTTCGATTGCAAGCATCAGCCCGTGCGAGCATCGCTACGAGCAACTTCTCTGCGGACTTGGCAACAGAATCCGCCTGCTCCAAGAACTCGGCGCGTTGCGCAAAAAATACTTAGCGACTTGACGAAGTTTTTGCTTGCGCCACCGGCAAATTGGGCGATAGTTAGCAATATGGCTAAGCATGATCTTGATCTCTCGCTGCTCTTCCACGCGCTCGCTGATCCGACCCGCCGGTCGATCCTGACCCGGCTCGCCGAAACACCTGCGCGGGTAACGGATCTGGCTGGGCCCACGGGGCTGCGGCTGCCCACGGTGATGCGGCACCTTTCCGTGCTGGAGGAGGCAGGGTTGATCACCACGTCCAAGGACGGGCGGATACGCACCTGCGCCATCGTACCCGAGGCTCTGGATCCAGCGCGAACATGGCTCGATGAACAGCGGGCCATCTGGGAAGCTCGGCTCGACCGGTTGGACGCATTTGTGATGAATGTGATGAAGAAGGAGCGCGCAGAATGACACAGAACCTCGCTACAAACAGTGCGACCCGTGCGGTGCCCGATGATAGGAAGGGCCGTTTTGCGACGCTGACCTTCGAACGGGACGTGGCCGCGCCATTGGCCGTGCTGTGGGAGGCTTGGACGGCGCCGGCCGCGCGGGCGATCTGGGCTGCGCCGTCGCCCTCGGTCACCGTGGAGTTTTTGGAGGCCGACACCAGGGTGGGTGGACGCGAGATCTCGCTCTGCAAGGCAGAGGGCCAGCCGGACATCCGCTGCGAGTGCGGCTGGCTGGTGTTGCAGCCAGCGCTGTGCAGTGTGAACTACGAGGTGATCTCGTGCGAAGGCGTGACGCAATCAGCAGCGCTGGTGACGGCAGATCTCTCAGGCACGCACGAGCGCAGCCGGCTAGTCGTGACGGTGCAACTTTCCTCGCTGGCGCAGGACATGGAAGCAGGCTACCGGGCGGGCTTCGGTGCCGGCCTGGACAACCTCGCGGGCGCGGCCGAACGAACCATGGTGCTGCAGCGGGTGATTCAGGCGCCGCGGTCCATCGTCTGGGGCGCGTGGATGAACCCTGAAACGCTGCCGCAATGGTGGGGGCCGGAAGGCTTCTCCTGTCGAACGAAGAGGATCGACTTGCGAGCGGGCGGCGAGTGGGTATTCGACATGATCGCGTCTGACGGCACGGTTTTCCCGAACCACCATCTCTATAACGAGGTCCGGCCCGAAGAGAGGATCAGCTATACGCTGCATTGGGGCGAGAACGGGCCGAAGCATGCCGACGCCTGGGCCTCGTTCGAGGATCAGGACGGGGCAACGAAGGTAACGCTGGGCATGGTATTCAGCACGGCTGCCGAGTTCCAGGAGGCGAAGGGCTTCGGTGCCGTGGAACTGGGACTGCAAACATTGGGCAAACTGGAACGCTTCGTCGCATCCCGCTGAAATGCTGCGACTTCCCGTCGGCCCGAATCAGGGGTTGCGGACGAGTTCTCCATGTCGCGCCTGTCCTCATCGGCGACGGCATCCGCCGCTTCAGTCAGAACGGCATGGTGCCGATCAGGCTGGAGAAGACCGAGCTCTCGGAAGCGGGGCAGATCACCAACATGCGCTTCCGCTTCACGGGATAGGCCGAGAATTCACAAAGGGATACACGAAGAGGAGGTTTCTATGAGAAAGCTGATCATATGGGACATGGTGAGTGTCGACGGCTTCTTCGAAGGTCCGGACAGGGACATCAGCTGGTTCGTCTTCGAAGAAGAACTCGAGAACTACATTCGTGAGACCCAGGAAAAGGCCGACACGCTGATCTTCGGCCGGGTGACCTACGAGCTCATGGCAGCCTATTGGCCGTCCGAGCAAGGCTGGATCGCGGATTTCATGAACAAGATCGAGAAGTTGGTCTTCTCGCGCACGCTGAAAAGCGCCGACTGGAACAACACGAAGCTCTTCAACGGCAATGTCGCGGAAGAAGTCTCCAAGCTGAAGAGCAGGGACGGCGGAGACATCTTCGTGTTCGGCAGCGCCGACTTCACGGCGACCCTGATGGAGCACGGCCTGATCGACGAGTATCACCTCGGGATCAACCCCGTCATTCTCGGGAGAGGCACGCCGCTCTTCAAGGGCGGCCCGAATCTGATACGCCTGAAGCATCTCGAGACGAGGACGCTCAAGTCAGGTGTTGTCATCCTCCATTACGCGCCGGAGAGCAGACAATGACGATCGATCCGCTGTTTCCCGTCAACCAGGCTTGTCGAATTGGGAGGGCCCGGGGAAGTGGCGCGCTCCAGACGATCGGCGGCCAAGTGGCGTAGCTGCCATCACCGCTGCGCTCTCGGGTCGAACGCCCGGGGCAGCCCTTTGGGCGACATGCATTACCGATCTTCGAATCCGGTCAGCACGCCCACCGCATTGATGCCGATTTCCTCGACGGCGTAGCCGCCTTCCATGACGAACAGCGTCGGCAGGCCGAGCTTGGCGATGCGACGGCCAATCCTGGGATAGTCGGCGCTTTTCAGCTTGAACTTGCTGATCGGGTCCTTCTCGAACGTGTCGACGCCGAGCGAGACGACTACGACCTCGGGAGCGTAAGCTGCAAGTTTTGCGCAGGCGTCCTCCAGCGAAGCATTCCAGGCATCCCATGTGGTGCCGAACGGCATGGGGTAGTTGACATTGAAGCCTTCGCCGGCGCCGGCGCCGCGCTCGTCGGCGTGGCCCAGGAAGAACGGATATTCGGTCATCGGGTCGCCATGCAGGTTCAGCACCTGCACGTCGTCGCGGCTGTAGAAGATCTCCTGCGTGCCGTTGCCGTGATGGTAATCGACATCGAGGATCGAGACGCGCCTGGCGCCCTGGTCGCGGAACCATTGCGCGGCAACCGCGGCGTTGTTGATGTAGCAATAGCCGCCCATGAACGCAGCACCGGCATGATGGCCGGGCGGGCGGCAGAGCGCGAAGGCTGATATCTCGCCGCCCTTGACCAGAGCGGCTGCGGTCAGCGCCACATCGTAGGACGACTTGATCGCCTCCCAGGTGCCTTTGACGAAGCTGGCGCCGCCGTCGAAGGAGTAAAAGCCAAGCAGCGCATCGATGGTTTGCGGGCGCACATCGCCGCGCAAGCCGCGCGTCGGCCAGGTGAAGGGGATGGCCGAGCCCGTCCGGCCCGACGCTTCCCAGAGCGGCCATACGGTCGGCAGGAAATCGATGTAGTCGCTGCTATGCACCTGCTTGGCGGCAGCGAGGTCGTGCGTGTGGGGCGGCAGCACCGGGCCGAGCTTTTCGCTCTCCACCCTCGCCTTGATGAACTCGGCGCGCGAGGGCTTCTCGAAGGCCGGCACGATGGCGCCGGCGATCAATTCGACATTGCCGGAATGGCAGGCATGGAGGGGCGAAAAAACAGTCTTCATGAAATTGTTCCGTGGTGAGATGCGGCGACCCTAGCCGTCTTGCACTGCCTTTCACAAGGCGCTGGGCCAACCAGCCATGGCTTGCTGGCACGGCAGCTACTCGTCTAGCCTGTCGGTAGCGCAACCGAACCGCGGGTAATCATGAGTTCAAATGCCGACCTGATCGTCATCAATGCCCGTGTGCTGACCATGGACGAAGGCAATCCGACGGCCGAGGCGGTGGCGATAAAGGACGGCAACATCCTCGCGGTTGGGGATCGCCGGACGATTGAGGCGCTGAAAGGGCCGGCCACGAAGATTATCGATGCGCAAGGCGGGTCGATGGTGCCGGGCTTTATCGAAGCGCATATGCATCTTTTCGGCGGCGCGGCCGAACTCGACAATCTGCACCTTCAGGGCGTGCATGGCTTCGATGCACTGAGCGACGCGATCCGCGCCTATGCGGCGGCACGGCCGAACGCCAAATTGCTGCTTGGGGCCGGCGTCGACTACACCATCCTTTCCAAGGAAGAGCCGGTCACCCGCCATCATCTCGACCGCATCATCGCCGACCGGCCGTTCGCCATGTCGGCTTCCGATCATCACACGATGTGGGCCAACACCAAGGCGCTGGAGCTGGCTGGCGCCCTGCACGGCAAGCAACTCGGTCCCGGCAACGAGATCGTCATGGGAGCGGATGGCCTGGCGGCGGGCGAATTGCGCGAGGGGGAGGCGTTCGGGCCAATCCTCGAGCTTTCGGGACAGAACCGAGTGCGGCTCGGCATTGCGACAGGTGGAGAGCCCGAGCCGTACCCTTCCGCCGCCGAAGTCGCGGCCGATCGTGACCTGATGCATCGCGGGTTGGAATGGTGCGCCCGCCACGGCATCACCTCGATCCAGAACATGGACGGCAATCTTTACCAGCTCGAGCTGCTAGCCGGGCTGGAACAGGAAGGGCGACTGCTCTGCCGCACCAAGATACCTTTTCATTTCAAGAACTTCATGACGCTCGACAGGCTGGAAAAGGCATCGAGCATGGCCAACTCTTACCAATCGGAATGGCTGTCGTCCGGCATGGTCAAGATGTTTTACGACGGCGTGCTGGAAGGCTGGACCGCGGTCATGGTCGACGACTATGCCGACCGGCCGGGCTGGCGCGGTGAGCCGCTGTTTACGCCGGAGCATCTCGCCGAGGTGGCGGTGGAGGCCGACCGGCGCGGGCTGCAGGTCGCCGTGCATTCGATCGGCGACGGCGCGGTGCGCGCGGTCCTCGATGGTTATGAGGCGGCGCGGCGGAAGAACGGCAGGCGCGACAGCCGGCACCGGGTCGAGCATATCGAGGTGGTCACTGCCGCCGACATACCGCGCTTCGCAGAGCTTGCCGTCATCGCCTCGATGCAGCCGCCGCACCCGCCCGGCGCCATGGACTTCCCGCTGGAGCCGACGCTTTCGCGCATCGGCCGCGAAAGATGGCCGCTGAGCTATGCCTGGCGGACGCTGAAGCAGGCGGGCGCGCATGTCGTCTTCGCTTCCGACTGGCCGGTGTCGCCGATCGATCCGATCCTGGGCATTCAGGCGGCGGTGCTGCGCAAACCTTGGGCAGAGGGCGATCCCGACCAGAGCTTTTCGCTGCATGAATCACTAGCGGGCTACACGGTGGAAGGCGCCTATGCCGAGTTCATGGAGCACCGCAAGGGCCGCCTGAAGGCAGGCTTTATGGCCGATCTCGTGGTGCTCTCAGCCGACATCGAGGCGACCGCGCCGGAAGCGCTGCATATGGTGCGGCCGGTGACGACGATCTGCGGCGGCAAGATCACCTACCAGGCCTGACGGTGGCACGGGAATTGCGTTCTGGATCGACATTCAGATGTGTGCTTGCCAAGCCATGCGCCGTGTGCTGACAATCGAGTGGGAACTGGATCCGCCAGAAGAGCGGACACAAGAATGGGGTAATCGTGCCGGAACAACCGGGTAAAAGTGCAATTGAAGTTCGTGGCGTCCGCAAGGTCTTCGGTAGCGGGGAGTCACAGGTCGCCGCCCTCGACACGGTTTCGGTGTCGATCCGCGAAAATGAATTCTTCACGCTGCTTGGTCCTTCCGGCTGCGGGAAGACGACGCTGCTGCGGCTGATCGCCGGCTTCGATTTCCCCAGTGCCGGCGAGATCCTGCTGCATGGCCAGGACATCGCGCCGCTGCCGCCGTTCAAGCGGCCGGTCAATACGGTGTTCCAGAACTATGCGCTGTTCCCGCATATGACGGTGGCCGAGAATATCGGCTTCGGCCTCGAAATGCTTGGCAAGCCCAAGGCCGAAGTCAAGGCGCGGGTTGCCGAGATGCTGAAGCTGGTCAAGATGGAGGCGCTGAGCAGCCGCCGCACCAGCCAGATTTCCGGCGGCCAGCAACAGCGCGTGGCGCTGGCGCGCGCTCTCGCGCCGCAGCCAAAAGTGCTGCTGCTCGACGAGCCGCTGTCGGCGCTCGACTTCAAGCTGCGCAAGGGGATGCAGATCGAGCTGAAGCGGCTGCAGCACGAGACCGGCATCACCTTCATCTTCGTCACCCACGACCAGGAAGAAGCGCTGACCATGTCGGACCGCATCGCGGTGATGTCGTCGGGCAAGATCCTGCAGGTCGGCACGCCCTGGGACATCTACGACAAGCCGGCGGAGCGCTTCGTCGCCGACTTCATCGGCGAAACCAATTTCCTGACGGCGGCCATATCTGGCATGGGCAACGGCAAGGCACGCGCAACGCTCAAATCCGGCGCGACGATCGACGCGACCGTGGCTGAGGGCTTCCTGCCGAAGGACAATGCCACCGTGGTGGTCAGGCCCGAACATGCCAAGCTGACCAGCGGCAAGGGCGACCTGTCGGGCACGGTGGAAAACATCGTCTATTTCGGCACCGACACGCACATCCATGTCCGCCTGGACAGCAGCGAGAGCTTCACCGTGCGCCAGCAGAACACGCGCAGCGCCGGCTGCGGTTTCGAGCGGGGCGACAAGGTCGGCATTTCGATCGGCAACGACGCCGCGCAAGTGCTGAGGGATTGATGGCGAGCGCGGAACAAGTCGCTGAGGAGGCCGAGCGCCGAGAGATCCGCGATCGCTGGCTGCTGTCGGCGCCGGCACTGATCATCATCTTTCTCGCCGCGACCGGCCCGCTGCTGATCGTCGTGGTCTATTCCTTCCTGACGCCGGGACCGTATGGCGGCGTGGTGTGGAAATTCTCGACCGACGGCTGGTTGTCGGTGCTGATGCAGCGCGACATCTTCGACGACACTCTGGCCTTCGCCGATGCGCATCTGTCGATCTTCTGGCGCTCGGCCAAGCTGTCGTTCATGACAACGATCCTGACGCTGCTGTTTGGCTTCCCGACCGCCTATTTCATCGCTACCCGGCCGGCGCGCCAGCGCGACATCTGGCTGTTCCTGATCACCATCCCGTTCTGGACCAATCTCTTGATCCGCACCTTCGCCATCCAGGAGGTGATCCGCAATGAGGGCCTCGTCAACACGGTGCTGATCAAGCTCGGCATCATCAACCAGCCGATCCAGATGATGTTCACCGATTTCGCGCTGATGGTCGGCATGACCTATGTCTATCTGCCGCTGATGGTGCTGCCGCTCTATGCCAGCATGGAAAAGATCGACTTCCGGCTGGTCGAGGCTGGTTACGACCTCTATGCCAACCGCTTGCAGGTGCTGAGGCGGGTCATCATCCCGCTGGTCAAGCCCGGCATCATCGCCGGCTCGATCCTGGTCTTCATCCCGGCGCTGGGCGCCTATGTCACCCCGCGCGTGCTCGGCGGGTCGAAGAACATGATGCTCGGCAATCTGATCGAGCTGCAGTTCGGGCAAGGCCGCAACTGGCCGCTCGGCTCGGCGCTGTCGCTGTCGCTGATGGCGATCGTGATGGTGGCGCTGCTTTTGTATGTCCGCTCCGTCGGGCGCCGGGGAGGCGCGCATGGCTAGCCGCTTCGATATCCGCCGGCAGACCGGCTTCACCACCATCGCAATGATCTGCTTCTTCGCGCTGTACCTGCCGATCGTCACGCTTGTCGTCTATGCCTTCAATTCAGGCAATTCGATCGCGGTCTGGGAAGGCGTGTCGCTGCGCTGGTTCTACCAGGCTTGGAACAACGATCAGGTCGTCGATGCCGCCATCCGGTCGCTGCAAATCGCTTTGGTCGCCGCGACCATTGCCACCATCGTTGCCACGATGGCGGCACTCGCCACGACCCGAACCAAACCCTATCCCGGCCTCGGCTTCAAATACGCCTTCATCAACCAGCCGCTGATGGTGCCGGAGGTCGTCACTGCGGTGGCGCTGCTGATCTTCTTCTCGCGCATCAAGATCTGGACCGGCTATTCGGGGCTGGGCTACCTGATGGCGGCGCATACCGCCTTTTGCATTCCCTTTGCCTATCTGCCGATCCGGGCGCGGCTTGAGAGCATGGACCTGTCGCTGGAGATCGCGGCGGCCGACCTCTACGCGACACCCTGGAAGGCATTTAGGCGCGTCACCTTTCCGCTGCTGTGGCCAGGCATCCTTGCCGGGTTGATGCTGGCCTTCGTCATCTCGCTGGACGACGTCGTCATCACCGAGTTCGTCAAGTCCGGCGGCCAGGACACGTTGCCGACCTACATGCTCGGCCAGTTCCGGCGCTTTATCACGCCGGAAATCAACGCAATTTCGACGGTGTTCCTGCTGATCTCTATCTTGATCGTCACCGTCTTCTTTTTCATCAGCAGGAAAAAGGATCACGAGTGACAGGAGAGATACGATGAAGTGGAAACTGACTGCGACGGCACTCAGCGCCGCGCTGTTCGCCTCGGCGGGTCTCGCCCGCGCCGACGGCGAACTCAACATCTACAATTGGGGCAACTACACCAGCCCCGAACTCGTCAAGAAATTCGAGGAGACATACAAGGTCAAGGTGACAGTCACCGACTACGATTCCAACGACACGGCGCTGGCCAAGATCAGGCAGGGCGGCAGCGGCTTCGATGTCGTGGTACCCTCGGCGAGCTTCGTGCCGATCTGGATCCAGGAAGGGCTGCTGCTGGAGACAGAGCCGAACAAGATGGAAAACTTCAAGAACATGGATCCGAAATGGGTCGATGTTCCCTTCGATCCGGGCCGCAAATACACCGTGCCGTGGCAGTGGGGCACGACCGGCGTCACGGTCAACACCGCAGTCTACAAGGGCGATCCCAACACCTCGGCCATCTTCTTGGATCCGCCGCCGGAACTGGTCGGCAAGATCAACGTCGTTCCCGAAATGGCCGACGTCATGCATCTCGCCATCAGATATGTCGGCGGCGAGCCGTGCACTGGCGACAAGGAGGTGCTGAAGAAGGTGCGCGATGTGCTGGTGGCGGCCAAGCCGAAATGGATCTCCATGGACTACGGCACGGTCGAGAAGTTCGCCAAGGGCGACTTCGCCGCTAGCGTCGACTGGAACGGCGCGTCGTTTCGCACCCGCCTGCAGAACAAGGACTTCGTCTATGGCTATCCGAAGGAGGGCTATCCAATCTTCATGGACAATCTTGCGGTGCTAAAGGACGCCAAGAACGTCGAGAACGCCAAGCTGTTCCAGAACTTCGTCATGGATCCAAAGAACGCCGCGCTGATCTCGACTTTCGCGCGCTACGCCAACGGCATCAAGGGATCGGAAGCCTTCATGCCCGAGGACATGAAAACGGCGCCGGAGGTCAACATCCCCGCCGAGTTCGCCGACAAGGGCACGTTCATGCTGACCTGCGCGCCCGACGTGCAGGCACTCTACACCAGGATCTGGACCGAACTGCAGAAGTGATCGCATCGTTGACGGACCCGGCGGCAGGCGCCGCCGGGTCCGTTTTCATATTGCCGGGACGCATCTCATGACTTCTTACCGCAACTCCGATCCGCGGCCGCCGATCATGCAGGGGTCGCCGCCCAAGATGGTGCCGCCGAAGCTCGACTGGGATAGGGGACCCTGGAACCGGTGGGCGTTCCAGCACATCCGCGAAATCCTGCCGACCGTCGAAGTCTGGCGCGGCAATGGCCATCGCCGCCGGCTCGAGCGCGCCGACGTCGATCTCGACGCGCTGCCGGTGGGCGGCAGCACGGGGCAGCCTTCGACGCTGGCCGGGCTGCTGGACGAAACCTATACGGATGGGTTCCTCGTGCTCAAGGATGGCAAGATCGCCTATGAGCGCTATTGCAACGGCATGACCGAGCGCACGCTGCATTTGTCGCAGTCGATGGCCAAGTCGGTCACGGGCTCGGTGTTCGGCATACTCGCCGGGCGCGGCCTGATCGATCCCGCCATGCCGGTGACGACCTATCTGCCGGAGCTGGAAGCTACCGGCTGGGCCGGCGCCAGCGTGCAGCATGTGCTCGACATGACGTCCGGCGTGCGTTTTTCCGAGGAATACACCGACCGCTATTCCGATATCGGTCAGGTCGATGTCGCCAGCGGCTGGAAACCGGTGCCGCCGGACAGCGACCCGGCCTTCGAGTGGCCATCGCATATGTTCGAATTGATCCTGCGGCTCAAGAAGACAAGCCGGCCGCATGGCGCTGCGTTCGAATATCGTTCGATAGAGACCGACGTGCTCGCCTTCATCATGGAACGGGTGACCGGCAAGCGGCTGGCGCAACTGGTTTCGGAAGAACTCTGGCAAAAGCTCGGCGCGGATGAAAGCGCCTGCTTCACCGTCGACAGTGCCGGCTACGCCATCGCCGATGGCGGCTTCAACGCCACGCTGCGCGACTATGGCCGTTTCGGCCAGCTGATCCTCGACAATGGCGGCGGCGTCGTGCCGGCCGACTGGATCGAGGCGACGCGCACCGGCAGGCATGGACCGGACTTCAATCCCAGCCTGCCGCAAGGCAGCTACCGCAACCAGTTCTGGATCGAGGACCCGCGTTCGCGCGCGCTGATGTGCCGGGGCGTGTTCGGGCAGCTGATCCATATCGACTGGAACACGAGAATGGTCGTGGTGAAGCTTTCGAGCTACGCGGATTTCACCAGCATCGCCTTTTCGGTGGCGACGATGAAAGCCGTCCACGCGATCGCCGCCGCGTTGAGGAACACGCCATGACCGGCAAGACCGCGTTCGGGACCAGACATGGCTTTGCCCGCAACAAGGTGCTGCTCGGCAACTGGCGCGAAAGCCCGTTCAGCCGGTGGTCGTTCCAGAATGTCGGCGAGTTGGTGCCGAGCGCACGTGTCGCTGCAGCGTCAAGCGGCAGTGAGGCGCCGGCACAGGATCTTGATGGGCTGCTTGACGAAAAAATCGCGCTGACCGGCGGCGCCGAGACTGTTGCGGCCTTTCTCGCGCGCTCCGACACCGACGCGCTGACGATCACGAAAGCCGGCAAATTCGTCGGCGACTGGTTCGCACCGCATATGGAGTTCGGCGCGCGCCACATCATCTTCTCGATCAGCAAGTCGCTGACCGGCATTCTGGCCGGCATATTGGAGGGCGAGGGGGTTTTCGATCCCCAGGCGCCGGTGACCCGCTATCTGCCGGAAGCTGCCGGCTCGGCCTATGGCGATGCCAGCGTGCGGCATGTGCTCGACATGAGCGTCAGCCTCGACTTCGAAGAAGCCTATCTCGATCCGGAAAGCGCCTTTGCCCGCTATCGCCGCGCGACGCTGTGGAATCCGGGCGGCGGCATGGAAAGCCTGGCCGACTTCATCCTGACGCTGCAGCGCCTTGCCGAGCCGCATGGCCGGACGTTCCGCTACCGCTCGCCCAATTCCGACCTGCTCGGCATCCTGCTCGAGCGCGCGTCCGGCCAGCGCTTCGCCGAGTTGATGCACGAGAAATTGTGGCTGCCGCTTGGTGCAATGAGCGAAGCCTCGGTGACAGTCGATATGGCCGGCACTGCGCGCACGGCCGGCGGCATTTCGGTGACGCCGCGCGATCTGGCCCGGGTCGGCGAGATGATGCGGCAGGGCGGCATCGCCCATGGCCGCCGCATCGTGCCGGAAGCCTGGGTGCGCGACACTGTAAGCACAGGCGGAGACACGGACGCCTGGCAGCGTGGCGCGATGGCGTTCCTCTTCCCGCAAGGCCGCTACCGCAACAAATGGTACCAGACCGGCGCGGCCAGCGGCGCTTTTTGCGGTATCGGCATCCACGGCCAGTGGCTCTACGTCGATCCCAAGGCGGAGGTGGTTATCGCCAAGATGTCGTCGCAGCCTGAGCCGGTCGACGAGCCGCTCGATGTCGATATGGTCACCTTCTTCGATGCGCTGAGCCGGATGGTCTAGCAGGGCAATCGTATCCGACTGGCAATGAGGGGCAGCGCGCACGTCTGAAGGGCACGGGCAAATCCAGGCGTGGGCGCATTCTGCCATGCGAATTTCCAACGTGCTTTCCTGTGGAACTCTTGATCGGTCGAAAAGAGCGAGGTTGGCGGGGCGACGCTCTGCGCCTATGGTCGCCGCTCTTTTCGACAGGGCAGCAGGAACGACATGGCATCCGAGCGCATCGCAGCAATCATCGCAGCCGAGATCACGGCCCGGCCCGAACAGGCCGCGGCGGCGATCGGACTGCTGGACGAAGGCGCGACGGTGCCGTTCGTGGCGCGCTACCGCAAGGAGGTCACCGGCGGTCTGGACGACACGCAGCTGCGCCTGCTGGCCGAGCGCCTAGCCTATCTGCGCGAGCTCGATGCGCGCCGCGACACCATTCTCGGTTCGATTCGCGACCAGGGCAAGCTGACCGAAGAGCTTGAAACCAAGATCGCTGCGGCCGTCACCAAGGCGGAACTCGAAGACATCTATCTGCCCTACAAGCCGAAGCGCCGGACCAAGGCCGAGATCGCGCGCGAGCGTGGGCTGGGACCGCTGGCCGAGGTCATCCTTGCCGACCGCGCGGCGGCGCCCAGCGAACTGGCGCTGGCCTACATCACTGAAGAGGTGGCCGACGCCAAGGCGGCGCTCGAGGGCGCGCGCGACATCCTGTCCGAGCAGTTCGCCGAGAATGCCGATCTGGTCGGCAGGCTGCGGAGCTACATGAAGGAACGCGCCTTCATGCGGTCGCGCGTCGTCGACGGCAAGCAGGAAGCCGGCGCGAAATTCTCCGACTATTTCGACCATGTCGAGCGCTGGGCCAATGTGCCGAGCCATCGCGCCCTGGCGATGCTGCGCGGCCGCAACGAAGAGGTGCTGTCGCTTGATATCGAAGTCGATGCCGACGACGCGTCGCCGGTGAAGCCGGTCGAGCGGATGATCGCCGATGCCTACGCCATCGGCCGCCAGTTGCCGGGCGACCGCTGGCTGATGGAGGTGGCGGGCTGGACCTGGCGCGTAAAGCTGTCGCTGCATCTGACGCTCGATTTGATGCGGGATCTGCGCGAGCGGGCCGAGGAGGAGGCGATCCATGTCTTCGCCCGCAATCTGAAGGACTTGCTGCTCGCTGCCCCGGCCGGCTCGCGCGCCACGATGGGGCTCGACCCCGGCATCCGCACCGGCGTCAAGGTGGCGGTGGTGGACGGCACCGGCAAGCTGCTGGCGACGACGACGGTCTATCCGTTTCCGCCAAGGAATGACGTGCGCGGCACGCAGGCCGAACTGGCAGAACTCATCCGCCTGCACAAGGTCGAGTTGATTTCCATCGGCAACGGCACCGGCAGCCGCGAGACGGAAAGGCTGGTCGCAGACATGCTGGCCGACATGCCTGCCGAGTCCGGGCCGAAGCCGCTCAAGGTGATCGTCAGCGAGGCGGGCGCCTCGGTCTATTCCGCCTCGGCAACAGCAGCGGCGGAATTCCCCGGCCTCGACGTGTCGCTGCGCGGCGCGGTGTCGATCGCGCGGCGGCTGCAGGATCCGCTGGCCGAACTGGTCAAGATCGAGCCGAAGTCGATCGGCGTCGGCCAATACCAGCACGACGTCGACCAGTACCGGCTCGGCCGCTCGCTGGAAGCGGTGGTCGAGGACGCGGTCAATGCCGTCGGCGTCGACCTCAACACCGCCTCGGCGCCGCTTTTGGCGCGGGTTTCGGGTCTTGGCGCATCGCTGGCCGAGGCGATCATTGCGCACCGTGACGCGGCGGGTCCCTTCGCCAGCCGACGTGACCTGTTGAAGGTCTCGCGCCTTGGACCCCGCGCCTTCGAGCAATGCGCCGGCTTCCTGCGCATTGCCAACGGCACCGAACCGCTCGATGCCTCGGCCGTGCATCCGGAAGCCTATGGCGTGGCGAAAAAGATCGTTGCGGCCTGCGGACGTGACCTCCGCTCGCTGATGGGCGACAGTGCCGCTCTCAAGGCGCTCGATCCGCATGTCTTCGTCGATGAGCGGTTCGGCCTGCCGACGGTGCGAGACATCCTGGCGGAACTGGAAAAGCCCGGCCGCGATCCGCGCCCCGGCTTCAAGACCGCCACCTTCGCCGACGGCGTCGACGACATCAAGGATTTGAAGCCAGGCATGCTGCTGGAAGGCACTGTCACCAATGTCGCCGCTTTCGGCGCCTTCGTCGATATCGGCGTGCATCAGGACGGCCTGGTGCATGTCTCGCAACTGGCCGACCGTTTCGTCAAGGATGCGCATGAGGTGGTAAAAGCCGGCGACGTGGTCAAGGTGCGCGTCGTCGACATTGACATCAAGCGCAAGCGCATCGGCCTGTCGATGCGCAGGGATGGTGACGGCGGTACACCGAAGCCCCGCGACAATGGCAACAGACCGGTGCCGCGAGCGCCGGCGCCGCAGCGCCAGCCGGAGCGGCCGGTGCAACAAGGCGCGTTCGGCGCCGCGTTGGCCGATGCGTTGAAGCGTAAGTAGCTGATACTGCGCTGTCGGCGCTGCCCCTCATCCGCCTGCCGGCACCTTCTCCCCGTATAGTGACGGGGAGAAGGGGGCTGGCCGCAACGTCGGCGCCTTTCTGCAGCGCTGCAGATTGGCGAAATGCTATGCGAAGGCGTCTTTCTCCCCGTCACTATACGGGGAGAAGGTGCCGGCAGGGCAATGAGGGGCAGCGCCAATGCTCATCGGTTGCCAAAGCAATTTCGTTTGATTTTTTCGAGCCGGAAGCCGATAAGCCGCGCACTTCCGTGATCTGGAGAGCGAGAGCCATGGCCGCCGACAAGAACGCATTCGTCTGGGATGATCCTTTCCTGATCGAGGACCAGCTGTCGGAAGACGAGCGGATGGTGCGCGATGGCGCAGCGGCATTCGCCGCCGACAAGCTCGCTCCGAGGATCGAGGAAGCCTATCTCGAGGAAAAGACCGATGCCGGGATCTTTCGCGAGATGGGCGAGGCGGGTCTGCTCGGCATCACCATTCCGGAAGAATATGGCGGGCTCGGCGCCAACTACGTCACCTATGGCTTGGTGGCGCGCGAAGTCGAGCGCATCGATTCGGGCTATCGCTCGATGATGAGTGTGCAGTCGTCGCTGGTGATGTATCCGATCCATGCCTATGGCTCGGAGGCGCAACGCAAAAAATACCTGCCGAAGCTGGCGTCAGGCGAATGGATCGGCTGCTTCGGGCTGACCGAGCCGGATGCTGGTTCCGACCCTGGCGGCATGAAGACGCGCGCTGAGAAGACGGCGAACGGCTACAGGATCTCGGGCTCGAAAATGTGGATCTCCAACGCCCCGATCGCCGACGTGTTTGTCGTCTGGGCAAAGTTGTCCGACAAGAGTGGGGGCGCGCAGGACAATGAGATTCGCGGCTTCGTGCTGGAAAAAGGCATGAAGGGGCTGTCGGCGCCAAAGATCGACGGCAAACTCAGTCTCCGCGCGTCGATCACCGGCGAAGTGGTGATGGAAGGCGTCGAGGTCGGTGAGGACGCGCTGCTGCCTGACGTGTCGGGCCTGAAGGGGCCGTTCGGCTGCCTCAACCGGGCGCGCTACGGCATTTCCTGGGGGGCGATGGGCGCGGCGGAAGATTGCTGGCACCGGGCCCGCCAATATGGCCTTGACCGCAAGCAGTTCGGCAAGCCGCTGGCCGGCACGCAGCTGTTCCAGAAGAAGCTCGCCGACATGCAAACCGAGATCGCGCTGGGGCTGCAGGGCAGCTTGCGGGTCGGGCGGCTGATGGATGAGGGCAAGATGGCGCCGGAGATGATCTCGATCGTCAAGCGCAACAATTGCGGCAAGGCGCTCGACATCGCCCGCCAGGCCCGCGACATGCATGGCGGCAACGGCATCCAGATCGGCTACCACGTCATGCGCCATGCGCAGAACCTGGAAACGGTCAACACCTATGAGGGCACGCATGACGTGCATGCGCTGATCCTCGGACGGGCGCAGACCGGATTGCAGGCGTTTTTCTAAGCCGGCCCCGAGGCCAGCAACGCTGCTTAAATTAGTTGCACCGCAACATCTCTGCTTGGAGAATGGCCAGCATTTGTGTCAGGGTTCGGCGAGTTCGTTTGAAACGCCGACTTTCGGGGTCCCATGGCAATTCTGGCAGCCGTCTACCACCTGACCCATTACAAATATGACCGGCCGGTCGTCCTCGGCCCGCAGGTCATCAGGCTGCAGCCGGCGCCGCATTCCCGCACCAAGGTGCTCAGCCATTCGTTGAAGGTCGGGCCGGCGAACCACTTCGTCAATCTGCAGCAGGATCCCTACGGCAATTTCCTCGCGCGCTTCGTGTTTCCGGAACCGGTGACGGAACTGAAGATCGAGGTCGACCTCGTCGCCGACATGACGGTCTACAACCCATTCGATTTTTTCGTCGAGCCGGCGGCCGAGACCTTGCCGTTCGAATACCCGGAAGAGATCAGCGACGATCTCGCCATCTACCGGACGCCGGAACCGGCTGGACCGCTGCTGTCGGCGTTCCTGCAAACCATCGATCGCCACCCAACCAATACCGTCAATTTCGTCGTCGACCTCAATGCCCGCCTGCAGCGCGAGGTCGCCTATATCGTGCGCATGGAAACCGGTGTTTTTTCGCCGGAGGAAACGCTGGCCGCCAAGAAAGGCTCGTGCCGCGATACGAGTTGGCTGCTGGTACAGATCCTGAGGAACCTCGGCATCGCCGCGCGCTTCGTTTCCGGCTACCTGATCCAGTTGAAGCCCGACCTCGTCGCGCTTGACGGTCCGCCCGGCACCGCCGTCGACTTCACCGATCTTCATGCCTGGTGCGAGGTCTATCTGCCGGGGGCCGGCTGGATCGGCTTCGACCCGACCTCCGGCCTGCTCACCGGCGAAAGCCATGTGCCGTTGGCGGCCACGCCGCATTTCCGCAACGCCGCGCCTATTTCCGGCATGGCGAGCTTCGCCAATGTCGAGTTCGGCTTCGACATGCGGGTCGACCGCATCGCCGAGCACCCCCGCATCACCAAGCCATTCTCGGACGAAAGCTGGCAGGCGCTTGACGCATTGGGCAGGCAGGTCGACGCCGCACTCGAAGCCGGGGACGTGCGGCTGACCATGGGTGGCGAGCCGACCTTCGTGTCGATCGATGATTTCGAGGCGGAGGAGTGGAACACCGCCGCCGTCGGCCCGACAAAACGCGAAAAGGCCGATGCGCTGATCCGCCGGCTGCGTGAGCGTTTCGCGCCCGGCGGCTTCCTGCACTACGGGCAGGGCAAGTGGTATCCGGGCGAAAGCCTGCCGCGCTGGACCTTCTCGCTGTACTGGCGCGCCGACGGCGAGCCGGTGTGGAGCGACCCGTCGCTGATCGCGCGGGAGAACAGCGAAGCAGATGTCGGGCCGAAGCAGGCTGAAAGCCTGCTGACGGCGATTGCCGATGAACTCGGCATCGACAACACCATGGTCAGCGAAGCCTATGAGGACCCGGCTGAGTGGCTGCTCAAGGAAGGCAAGCTGCCAGAGAATGTCGATCCGTCCAATTCGAAGCTGGACGACCCCGAGGAGCGCAGCCGCATGGCGCGGGTGTTCGAACGCGGCCTGACCAAGCCTTCGGGCTATGTACTGCCTGTCCAGCGCTGGAACAGCCAGGCGTCGGGACCGCGCTGGCGTTCGGAGAAGTGGAAGACGCGGCGCGGCAGGCTGTTCCTGGTGCCGGGCGATTCACCGGTCGGCTACCGCCTGCCGCTCGGCACGCTTCCCCATGTGCCGCCGGCGCAGTTCCCCTACATCGTGCCGGTCGATCCTTCGCTGCCGCGCGGACCATTGCCGGCGCGCGAGGCTATTTTGCCTGAAGCCGCTTCTTTGCCGGAGGCTGCCCCGGCCGAACTTGAAGGCGCTGACGAAATGGCGCGCCGCCAGCAGGCGGCGTCCTTCACCGCAGCGACCGGCCAGCAGGACCGTGTCGAACAGGAGATTACCGAGATCGGTGGCGCGGTGCGCACCGCGCTGTCGGTCGAGCCGCGCGACGGACGGCTTTGTGTATTCATGCCGCCGGTCGAGGCGCTGGAGGACTATCTCGAACTGGTCGCGGCGGCCGAGAATGCGGCAAAGGTTATCGGCCTGCCGGTGCATATCGAGGGCTATGGCCCGCCGCACGATCCGCGCCTCAACGTCATCCGCGTGGCTCCGGATCCCGGCGTCATCGAGGTGAACATCCATCCGGCTGCAAACTGGCAGGACTGCGTGGCGACGACCACAGCGATCTACGAGGAGGCGCGGCAGACGCGGCTCGGCGCCGACAAGTTCATGATCGACGGCCGTCATACCGGCACCGGCGGCGGCAACCATGTCGTCGTCGGCGGCGCGACACCCAACGACAGTCCGTTCCTGCGCCGCCCCGATTTGCTGAAAAGCCTTGTCCTGCAATGGCAGCGCCGTCCGTCGCTGTCCTATCTGTTCTCAGGCCTGTTCATCGGCCCGACCAGCCAGGCGCCGCGTTTCGACGAGGCGCGCCACGATTCGCTGTACGAGCTTGAGATCGCCATGGCGCAGGTGCCGCATCCGGACAGTGGCAGCGCCCCGTTGCCGTGGCTGGTCGACCGGCTGTTCCGTAACCTGTTGACCGACGTGACTGGGAACACCCACCGTTCGGAAATCTGCATCGACAAGCTGTTTTCGCCCGACGGCCCGACCGGCCGGCTGGGGTTGGTCGAGTTCCGCGGCTTCGAGATGCCGCCCAATGCGCGCATGAGCCTGGCGCAGCAGTTGCTGGTGCGCGCCATCATCGCCCGCGCATGGAAGAACCCGCTCGATGGCCGCTTCGTGCGCTGGGGCACGTCACTGCATGACCGTTTCATGCTGCCGCATTATGTATGGGCTGACTTTCTCGACGTGCTTGACGATCTCAAGCTGAACGGCTTCGAGTTCCGTCCCGAATGGTTCGATGCGCAGCTCGAATTCCGCTTTCCTTTCTGCGGCGAAGTCCAGCATGCCGGCATCAAGCTGGAGCTGCGGCAGGCGCTGGAGCCGTGGCATGTCATGGGCGAGCAGGGCGCCATCGGCGGCACCGTGCGCTTCGTCGATTCCTCGGTCGAGCGGCTGCAGGTGAAGACCGAAGGGCTCAATCCGGAACGTCATGCGGTCGTCTGCAACGGCCGCATCGTGCCGATGAAGGTGACCGACTCCAGAGAGATCGCGGTGGCCGGCGTCCGCTTCAAGGCCTGGCAGCCGTCATCGGGGCTGCATCCAGCACTGCCGGTCAACACGCCGCTGGTCTTCGACATCTATGATCGCTGGTCGGGCCGGGCGGTCGGCGGCTGCGTCTACCATGTCGCGCATCCCGGCGGGCGCAGCTACGACACTTTCCCGGTCAACGGCAACGAAGCGGAGGCGCGGCGGCTCGCCCGCTTCGAGCCGCGCGGCCATACGCCGTCCGCCTACGTGCTGCGCGGCGAACAAGCCTCTGAGGATTTCCCGATGACCCTTGACCTGCGGCGGCCTGCAAGACTCTGATCAGCCATGGCAAAGGGGAATCACCAGGAAATACGCGGCAGGCCGCATAACCTGCTGGAGCACTACCAGCCGATCGACGGCGTCGTCGACGAGATGGTCGATGCATCAGGCAATCCCCGTCCGGTCTGGAAGGAGTTCATCGAGGCGCTGGAAGATCTGGGGCCTGAAAAGCTTGCCCAGCGCTTCGCCCGCGCCGACCAGTATCTGCGCGACGCCGGCGTCTATTACCGTCTCTACGATCAGGCCGGCGCCAATGAGCGCGAATGGCCGCTGGCGCATGTGCCTCTCCTGATAGAGGAGCAGGAATGGGCCGCGATCAGTGCCGGCCTGGTCCAGCGGGCCGAGCTGTTCGAGGAAACGATTGCCGATATCTACGGGCCGAACCGCCTGGTCGAGAAAGGCATCCTGCCGGCGGGGCTGATCGCGGCCAGCCCGGAATATTTGCGCCCCGTCGTCGGCACCAGACCGGCCAGCGGCCATTTCCTGCACTTCTGCGCGTTCGAACTCGGCCGTGGACCGGATGGCCGCTGGTGGGTGCTGGGCGACCGCACGCAGGCGCCGTCAGGTGCCGGCTTTGCGCTGGAAAACCGCGTCGCCACAACGCGTGCGCTGTCCGACATCTATGGCGAGATGCATGTGCACCGCCTTGCCGGCTTCTTCCGTCGCTTTCGCGACGCGCTTAACGGCATGGCCAAGGGATCGGGCGGCCGTGTCGCCATCCTGACGCCGGGGCCACTCAACGAAACTTATTACGAGCATGCCTATATCGCCCGCTATCTCGGCATCATGCTGCTCGAAGGCGAGGATCTGACCGTCTCCGGCGGTCGATTGATGGTGCGCACGGTTTCCGGGCTGATGCCGGTCAGCGTGCTGTGGCGGCGGCTCGACGCCGCCTTCGCCGATCCGCTGGAGCTGAGGCCGGATTCGCAGATCGGCACGCCAGGGCTGGTCGAGGCGATCCGCCGGGGAGCTGTCTCAGCCGTCAACGCGCTCGGCTCCGGGCTGATGGAAACGCGGGCGCTGTTCGCCTTCCTGCCAAAAATTTCGCGCGAATTGCGGAGCGAGGAGCTTCTCTTGCCGAGCGTCGCGACATGGTGGTGCGGGCGGGACGCGGACCGTGACCATGTGCTGGCCAACCTCGACCGCATGGTGATCGGTCCGGCGCTGTCGACGCGGCTTGCCTTCGAGGATGACGATTGCACCAGGCTGGGCTCGGCGCTGGTTGCCGGGGAACGGGCCGAACTGATAGCCCGGATCGAACGCGACGGGGGCGCCTTCGTCGGACAGGAAGCAGTGACGCTTTCGACCACGCCGGTCTATGTCGGCGGCTGGCTTGAGCCGCGGCCGGCAGCCCTGCGCGTCTATCTGGCGCGAACGCCGGAAGGCTGGACGGTGATGCCCGGCGGTTTTGCCCGCGTCGGCTTTTCGCTCGACCCGACCGCAATCGCCATGCAGCGCGGCGGCCAGGCTGCGGATGTATGGGTGGTCAGCGACAGGCCGGTGGAGCGCGAGACGCTGCTGCCGCAGGAGCACGACAGCTTCATCCGCACCTCGCCAGGCAGCCTGCCCAGCCGCGCGGCGGAGAACCTGACTTGGCTCGGCCGTTATATCGAGCGATCGGAAGGCACGGTGCGCATCCTGCGCGCCTATCACGTGCGGCTGGCCGAGGCCTCCGACCCGGACATGCCTTTGCTTGCCGATATCAGAGACCATCTCGAACCGTTCGGCATCGACGTCGCCACGGCGATCCCGCCGGGGCTGATCGGCACGCTGGACAGCGCCGTCTACAGCGCCGGACAGATCCGCGACCGCTTCTCGCCCGACGGTTGGCTGGCGCTGAAGGATCTGTCGAAGACCATCCATCAATTCGCGACAACGGTGGCGCCTGGCGATGATGGGACGCGGGCGATGACGGTCATCCTGCGCAAGCTCGCCGGGTTTTCCGGCCTGCTGCATGAGAACATGTATCGCTTCACCGGCTGGCGCTTCCTGGAGATCGGCCGGCGGTTGGAACGCGGCATCCAGATCGCCCGCACGCTGGCCCGGCTGACCGGGGCTGCGGCGCCCGAAGGCGCGCTCGACATGATGCTGGAGATCGGCGACAGCGTGATGACCCACCGGCGGCAGTATCCGGTGCAGGCCGGCAGGCGCACGGTGATCGACCTCTTGGTGCTCGATCCGCTCAACCCGCGCTCCATCCTGTTCCAGCTCGAGCGGCTGAAGGCCGAGATCGCGCTGTTGCCTGCTGTCGGTGGCGAGGGGCATATGTCGCCGGCGGCGAAAGAGATACTGCAGCTCAATACGGCAATCGCCATCAAGGAGCCCTCGGACATGACGGCGAAGGCACTGGACGATCTCGCCACCGAGATCGGCGGCCTCTACAACAGCCTCGCCAAGGCCTATTTCGGCTAAGGACGAGACCCGGAGGCTGGCATGCTCTACGACATCAGACTCAATCTGCGTTACGACTATGATGCTGCAGCCGGCGGCGGCCGCCATCAGGTGCGCGTGCTGCCGCCGACGATATCGGGCGTGCAGCGGGTGATCGCCGCTTCGCTGTCCTTCGCGCCGGCGCCGAGCGAACGCTCCGACTTTTCCGATTTCTTCGGCAACAATGTCACGTCGATCGCCTTTCGCGATGCCCATGATGCGCTCGACATCAGGATGAGCGCGCGCGTCGCCGTCTCGCGGCCGGAACCCGGGCTTGACGTGTCGCCCGACATTCGCCGGCTGCGGAGCCAACTCGAAGCGGTGCGGTCGCTGTCGCCTGATACACCGCATCACTTTCTGGCCGCCAGCGACCATGTCGGCATTGACGCTGATATCACAGGGTATGCGCGGAGCAGTGCCGGCAGTTCTGTCGTCGGTACCGCCATGGACCTGTGCAACCGCATTCATCGCGATTTCACCTACGATGGCGAGGCGACCACGGTGCAGACCCGGGCGAGCGATGCTTTCAGCTTGAAGCGGGGCGTCTGCCAGGATTTTTCGCACATCATGATCGCCGGCCTGCGCGGCCTCGGTATCCCCGCCGGCTATGTCAGCGGCTTCCTGCGCACCATTCCGCCGCCCGGAAAACCGCGACTGGAAGGGGCCGACGCCATGCATGCCTGGGTCAAGGTGTGGTGCGGGCGCGACACCGGATGGCAGGAATTCGATCCAACCAACGGCATGCGGGCAAGCAATGACCACATCACCGTTGGCCACGGCCGCGACTATTCGGATGTAGCGCCGATCGTCGGCGTCCTGAAGACGACGGGCGGCCAGGTCGGCGAGCAGGCTGTCGACGTCATTCCGGTTGTGCTGGAAAAGGCATGACGGCAAGCGAGGCCGCAATCGATTTGTAGGCGCCGAAGGTAGACAGAGAGACGGCCCGTCGAACGCACATGCGGTGCGCTGACATCATTCTGAAAGCCACACGCGGAACCAGCAGCCGTTCCTGCGCTTATCTACGGGAAAATTTCTCGTGGAGAGGACATGCTGGACAAATCCGGATCGTCGACTGGCCGGTCGGCTGCCAAGGAGGGTGCACCAAAAAACGGGGCGCCGAAGAATGGCGGAGAGGCCTCGGCCGATCGAGCCTCGCTCACCTATGTCACCGATTCCGAGCCCGGTATCCGCCGTTTCAGGACCGGCAGGGGATTTTCATACAAAGGACCTGACGGGCAGGGCGTCGACGAGAACACCATGGCCCGCATCAAGGCGCTCGCCATCCCACCGGCGTGGACGGATGTGTGGATTTCGCCCGTTGCTGACGGTCACATCCAGGCGACCGGCCGAGACCAGCGCGGACGCAAGCAATATCGCTATCATCCGCAATGGGCCGAGGAGCGCGACGGCGTCAAATATTCGAGCCTGGTTGCCTTTGCAGAGAGCCTGCCTGAACTGCGACGCCAGATCGACGCCGATCTGCGCCGTCACGGCCTGCCGCTGGAACGCGTTGTCGCCGCTGTGGTCTGGCTGCTCGACAACACGATGATCCGCGTCGGCAATGCTGCCTACGCCCGCGACAACAACAGCTTTGGGCTGACCACGCTGCGCGACCGCCATGTCGACATCAATGGCTCGAGCCTGCGTTTCGCTTTCAAGGGCAAGTCCGGCAAGGAATGGAAGCTGAAGCTCGTCGATCGCCGGATCGCCAGGGTTGTGCGCGGGGCGCAGGATCTGCCGGGCCAGAAGCTGTTCCAGTATCTCGACGAGGACGGAAGCAGGCGACCAATCCGCTCCGACGACGTCAACCGCTATATCAGGGAGACGGTGGGGGCCGATTTCAGCTCGAAGCATTTCCGAACCTGGGGCGGCACCATCCATGCTGCGTCGCTGTTTGCGCAAACCGAACGACCCGAAAGCCAGGCACAACAGAAGCGGGTGATGAACGGCGTCATCGACAAGGTGGCCGAGCGGCTGGGCAACACGCGCGCCATCTGCCGCAGCTGTTATATCCACCCACAGGTTTTCGAAGCCTGGTCCGAAGGTCGGCTGCTCGGCGAAATGGCGGATGCGAACAAGCGGAAGCGATCGATAGCCGGCCTTGATGATGAAGAAGCCGTCGTTTTGAGATGGCTGAAGGCGCAGGAAAGCTGAACCGACCAGAGCAACCAAAGGCCTTCATTGTGCTGGCAGGACATGATTTTTTTATCGACGTTGTGTCGGGATCGGTCCTACTGTTTCGTCCTTTGACAGAGAAAAGGACGCACCCATGCTCTACGCAATCCTCTGCTATGCCTCCGAAGACGTCGTCTGCTCGTGGAGCAAGGAACAGGACGATGCCGTCATGGAAAAACTCCTGGGCGTGCAGGAAAAATACGCTCGGGCCGGCCGGCTTGGCCCGGTGGCGCGGCTGCTGCCGACGACCGCAGCGACAACGCTGAGAAAGGTCAAGGGCGAATCGGTCGTCATCGATGGCCCGTTTGCCGAGACCAAGGAACAGTTCCTCGGCTTTTACACGCTCGAATGCGCCGATCTCGACGAGGCCGTCGACTTTGCGCGCGAGCTTTCCGAGGTGAACCCGAGCGGCGGCTCCTACGAGATACGGCCGGTTTCGCTCTTCAATCCCGCCAAGGTTTCAGCATGACCGACCTTACCTGGATCAGCACAGCGATCAGCACCGCCCGCCCACAGGCGATGGGCGCGCTGTTGCGCTACTTCCGCGATCTCGACGCGGCGGAGGAAGCTTTCCAGGACGCTTGCCTGCGAGCTCTGAAGAACTGGCCGACAAACGGCCCGCCGCGCGATCCGGCAGCCTGGCTGATCTTCGTTGGCCGCAACAGCGGCATCGACGCGGTGCGCAAGCGTGCCAAGCAGGCGCCGCTGCCGGAAGAGCACCAGATCTCCGATCTGGAAGATGCGGAGACCGATATCGCCGAACGGCTGGACGGCGCGCACTACCGCGACGACATATTGCGGCTGCTGTTCATCTGCTGTCATCCCGACCTGCCGGCGACGCAGCAGATCGCCGTGGCGCTGCGCATCGTTTCAGGCCTGAGCGTCAAGCAGATCGCCCGCGCCTTTCTCGTCGGTGAAAGCGCGATGGAGCAGCGTATCACACGTGCCAAGGCGCGCATCGCCGATGCCGGCGTGCCGTTCGAGACGCCCGGAGCGGTCGAGCGCTCCGAGCGGCTCGCCGCGGTTGCCGCGATGGTCTACCTGATCTTCAACGAGGGCTATTCGACCAACAGCGGCGAGGCGCCGGCGCGCGCGCCGCTCTGCGAGGAGGCGATCCGGCTGGCCCGGCTGCTGCTCAGGCTGTTCCAGACCGAGCCGGAGATCATGGGCCTGACGGCGCTCTTGCTGCTTCAGCATGCGCGTGCGCCGGCGCGGTTCGACGAGAACGGCGAAATCGTGCTGCTCGAAGACCAGGACCGCAGCCTGTGGAGCCGCAAGATGATCGACGAGGGGCTGGCGCTGGTCGACAAAGCGCTACGCCACCACAAGCCCGGTCCCTACCAGGTGCAGGCGGCAATCGCCGCCCTGCATGCGCGCGCGGCAAGGCCCGAGGACACGGACTGGAACGAGATCGAGCTGCTCTACAGCCTGCTCGAGCAGATGCAGCCGTCGCCGGTGGTGACGCTGAATCGCGCCGTCGCGGTCGCCAAGGTCCGCGGGCCGGAAGCCGCACTTGCCATGATCGAGCCGCTGGAACAAAGGCTTTCCGGCTATTTCCATTTTTTCGGCCTCAAGGGCGGACTGCTGATGCAGCTCGATCGTGGTGAGGAGGCGCGCATCGCCTTCGACCGCGCCATTGCGCTTGCCAATACGGCCGCCGAGGCCGCCCATATCCGCATGCATATCGACCGGCTGATGAAGGAAGGCGCCGTGCGGGGAACCGCGCAGACAGCGCGCTGAGACGACTCGCTGGTTCAACGGTCTGCCTTTGGCTTAGACCATGCCGGGGTGGCGATTTTTCCCTGAAACGAGTAATGCCACGCCATGACAGCGCCTGATGGGCCGATCGGCGCAGGGACGGCATGGCACAAGGGTGCATGTCGTTGTCCCAAAACCGCTGCGCACCCTCGGGTCGGGCCCGAGGGCATGCTTTTGGGCGACATGCATTATGAGCGATGGGATCTGAAAGGGAAAGAAAATGACGATTGCGAACGAAACAGCCGGGCTGCTGGCGAAACTGGGCGTTGCCGAGGCTGCGCTTTCAGGCGGCGATCTCATCGTGCGCAGCCCGGTGACGGGTGAGCAGATCGCCGCGCTGAAGACGATCTCACCGGCCGATGCGGCAGAGACCATCGACAGGGCGCATAAAGCCTTCCAGGCATGGCGGCTGGTGCCGGCACCGAAGCGCGGCGAGTTGGTGCGGCTGCTAGGCGAGGAACTGCGCGCGCACAAGGCAGAGCTTGGCCGGCTGGTGTCGATCGAGGTCGGCAAGATCCCGTCCGAAGGGCTCGGCGAAGTGCAGGAGATGATCGACATCTGCGATTTCGCCGTCGGCCTGTCGCGGCAATTGTACGGCCTGACCATCGCCACCGAGCGCCCGGGTCATCGCATGATGGAAACCTGGCACCCGCTGGGCGTCGTCGGCGTGATTTCGGCCTTCAACTTCCCGGTCGCGGTGTGGTCGTGGAACGCCGCGCTGGCGCTGGTCTGCGGCGACGCGGTGGTTTGGAAGCCGTCGGAAAAGACACCGCTGACGGCGCTCGCCTGCGAGGCGATCTTCAAGCGTGCGGCTGAACGTTTCGGCGATGCTCCGGAAGGCTTGATTTCGGTGCTGATCGGCGATCGCGCCGTCGGCGAAATCCTGGTCGATCATCCTGATGTGCCGCTGGTCTCGGCCACCGGCTCGACCCGCATGGGCAGGGATGTCGGTCCACGGCTGGCGAAGCGCTTTGCCCGCGCCGTGCTGGAGCTCGGCGGCAACAATGCCGGCATCGTCTGCCCGACGGCCGATCTCGACATGGCCTTGCGCGCCATCGCCTTCGGCGCCATGGGCACCGCCGGCCAGCGCTGCACGACGCTCAGGCGCCTGTTCGTGCATGAGAGCGTCTACGACCAACTCGTTCCGCGCCTGAAAAAGGCCTATGAAAGCGTCTCTGTCGGCAATCCGCTGGAGACATCAGCGCTGGTCGGACCGTTGATCGACAAGGCAGCCTTCGACAGCATGCAGAACGCGTTGAAGGAAGCCGCCGCTCAAGACGGCAAGGTCACCGGCGGCGTGCGAGTCGAGAACGGCCTTCCGGACGCTTATTACATTCGTCCGGCGCTGATCGAGATGCCCAAGCAGGTCTCGCCGGTGACGGAAGAGACCTTCGCGCCGATCCTCTACGTGATGAAATACTCGGACTTCGACGCCGTGCTCGACGAGCACAATGCGGTCGGAGCGGGGCTGTCGTCGTCGATCTTCACCCGCGACCTGCAGGAATCCGAGCGCTTCCTCAGCGTCGACGGGTCCGACTGCGGCATCGCCAACGTCAACATAGGCACGTCGGGGGCCGAGATCGGCGGCGCCTTCGGCGGCGAGAAGGAGACCGGCGGCGGCCGCGAGAGCGGTTCCGACGCCTGGAAGGCTTACATGCGGCGCGCCACCAACACGGTGAACTATTCCAAGGCGCTGCCGCTGGCCCAAGGCGTGTCCTTCGACATCGACTGAGAACGCCAGGGCTCGTTTCGTGGCAGCACCGAGCCCGGGTGGCTCTATAGGGCGGCTGATGTGGCCCAGCCCATGTCGTTGAAACGTCATCCGTGCCGACCCATATGCGCATTGCGTCGGATGTTTTCCTCCCATTGCGTCCGGCGCGTTCCCCTCTGGAGGTTTTGAACCTTCATGCCTGGCCGGACCTTAACAGTCCGGCCTTTTTTCTTTTTGGCCGCCCTGTGAAGCTGCGCTGCCGCGAGCGAGCTGTAAAAACCGCCGTAGGTCGGAGCATCCACGCCCGGCAGGCCGTGGTGCTGGCAGCCCGGACGGGCGCCCACCGGCATAACAGCCCACTGAGCGCGTAATGTTCGACCATTTTCGTCACACTCGACAGCGGCTTGGCAGTAGGGGTGCGGCAACGGAAGCTGCCATTTCGTCAAAGAATCCACTAGTCTCGCTTGGTTTGCGAGACGGCGAGAGATGCCCGACCTGAAACAGATGCCCGATATGAGACAAATGAGATTGATCGGCATCGTGGCCGCGACGGCGATCGGTCTGTACATCTGCTACCGCCTGGCATTGCCTTTTTTGCCCGCATTGACCTGGGCTCTGGTGTTGGCAATCGTCCTGCATCCGGCTCATCGACGGGTCGAGGAAAGGCTCAGGAATCAAAATCTGGCTGCATTGATGTCGGTCAGCATCGCGGCGGTGGCGGTCGGCCTGCCGCTCGTCTTCGTGGCACAGCAGCTTGTTGGCGAGGCGGTAAACGGCGCCACCTACATGGAGGAGGTCATCCGGGGCTGGAACACAGATGCCTTCCTGTCGGGCTATCCCAGGCTTTCGGCGGTTGCCGGATGGATCGAGAACCAACTCGATCCGGCCGGCACGGTCGCCGCATTTGTACAATGGCTGACGGGACAAAGCACATCGCTGCTGCGCGGCTCGATCAACCAGGCCGTGATGTTCGTGCTGACATTCTATCTGCTGTTCTATTTCTTGCGGGACCGTGAACCGGCCCTGCGCGGGATCGAGCGTCTGTCGCCGCTGCGCGCATCGGAGATGGCATATTTGCTGTCCCGCCTTGCCGAGACGGTGCATGCGATCCTGATAGGCACCGTGCTCATCGCCGTCGTGCAAGGAACGCTGGGCGGTCTGATGTTCTGGTGGCTCGGCCTGCCGACTCCGGTCTTCTGGGGCCTGGTAATGGGGCTTCTTGCCATCGTGCCGGTGCTTGGCGCATTCCTGGTCTGGGTGCCGGCAGCGATCTATCTCGCGCTGGAAGGGGCTTGGGCGAGCGCAGCGATCCTGACCGTCTGGGGCGGCGGCGTCGTCGCCGGCATCGACAATCTGCTCTATCCGATGCTTGTCGGGAGCCGACTGCGGCTCCACACAGTGGTCGCCTTTATCGGCGCGATCGGGGGCATCGTCCTTTTCGGAGCATCCGGGCTTGTCCTCGGCCCTGCGGTGATCGCGGTCACCGTCAGCCTCATTGACATCCTCAAGAAACGATTGAACGACCAAACCGGGGCGGAACTGACGCCAAAGCGCGACACAAAGCCATCACGGCAGTCGAGAGCCGCGACTGGTCGTGAGTAAGCACCGCCACGCGCCGCCGTCGAAGGCTGTATCGCTCGAAGGGTGCGGGTGGACAGTTTCCCGTTCGTCGTCCCATTATCGATGCCAGGCGTTTGGTGAGTTGTGGAAGCATGAAGATTGCATGCGTTGTAGGCGGCGGGTTCCTCTTTTATCGAGTACATCCGCGCCTTGTTGGAGAGCCAAATGCAAGAATTCCTTCTTTTTGCGATCGTAGGGTTTTTAGCTCAGGCTGTGGACGGCGCTCTCGGCATGGCCTACGGCGTGATTTGCTCGACAACACTACTGGGGTTCGGCGTGTCTCCTGCACATGCTTCGGCTTCAGTTCACGCGGCCGAGCTGTTTACCACGGCGGCCTCGGGTTCGGCTCACCTCTATCACCGCAATATCGACTGGAAGCTTTTCTGGCGGCTGATGCCGTTTGGCGTGCTCGGCGGCGTTCTCGGCGCTTTTGTGCTCACCTCGTTTGAGGGGGCCATCATGAAGCCTTATGTGACCACATATCTTGCGCTCGTCGGAGGTTGGCTCCTGTTCCGTTCCTTCCGACGGATACCAAGCAAGCCGGTCCCTGACGCCGTGGTACCTCCGCTTGGACTTGGTGGTGGATTTCTCGATGCCGCAGGGGGTGGCGGATGGGGACCCATCGTGACGACGGGCCTTCTCGGTTTTGGCGGAACGCCCCGCTACGTTATTGGTACGGTAAATGCCACCGAGTTCCTTACAACGTTGTCGGTGTCTCTGACCTTCCTGTTTGCGTTGTTAACGGGCCATTGGGCGGAGGCAGGAGAACTGACAGAAAATCTGATCGCCGTTGCCGGCCTGGTCCTTGGCGGGGTGATCGCAGCGCCGATGGCCGGATTGATGGTGAAGTCGATCGCAGAAAAGACGCTTCTCAGGCTCGTTGGCACTCTCATCATACTGCTGGCGGGCTGGCAAACCGCGCAACTTTTCGAATTGGTGTAACTGAGGCACATCGAAAAAGTTGTCGGCGTCGATTCCCTGACGGCCGTGCCGGAGACAAAAACTCAAATCCTAAATGGAACGAAGAGGCCCCATTGTTGTTTGGATGCCTTGGACAACCGGAGGCCGAGTCGATGAGAAAATTGGTTGCAACAGCAGGGTTGGCACTGGCGGTCGCGATGCCTGCAGCGGCGCAGGACGCCGCGACCGCGAAAGCCGAATTCGTCAACATGGCTGGCGAGAAGAATGGAACGGCCACGCTGACCGAGACGGCGCAGGGTGTGCTGATAGAGTTGGAGGTGACGGGACTGCCGGCGGGCGAATTGGTTGCGTTCCATGTTCATGAGACCGGAAAGTGCGATCATCAGACCGGCCATGACTCGGCCGGTGGACACTTCAATCCGACGAATGCCGAACATGGATATCTCGCCGGAAAAGGCCCGCACGCGGGCGATATGCCAAATCAGCGGGTCGGCGCCGACGGCGTTTTGCGTGCTCAGGTTTTCAACAGCATGGTCAAGCTGGATGGTGGAGAAACGGCGATACGAGGCAAGGCATTGATGATCCACGGTGGGCAGGACGACTACAAAAGCCAGCCTGCCGGTGATGCCGGAAAACGTCAGGCCTGTGCCGTGATCGAGTGAGAAAACCCCAAGGGCGTAGCCGACATATGGTCTGACCGGCGCTACAGTTCGGCGGCCAGGCAGATGGTCGGAGCCTCTGGCATGAGGATAAGCCAGACGGTAAGCTCATGCGCCTGCAGAGGAACTGGCGACGCAGCCATTGCGCCGAGGCTGGCCTTCATTTGCGACTGCCGGATGATTGCATGAACGATACTTCTCCTATGGGTGTGCCCGCCACGGGCCTTGCCCAGTCAGCCATTTCCGCCCGCGGCCTGGTCAAAACCTTCGGCAAGCTGCGTGCCGTCGATGGTATCGACCTCGATGTGCCGGGCGGCATTATTTTCGCTATCCTGGGTCCGAACGGCGCCGGCAAGACAACGCTGATGCGGATGCTTGCGACGCTGTCGCGCCCCGACGCCGGCTCCGCGACCGTGATGGGGCACGATCTCGTGCAGGCCCCGCACGAGGTCCGTGCGGCAATCGCGATAACCGGGCAGTTCGCTTCGCTCGACGAGGACCTGACGGGCCGGGAGAACCTCGTCCTGCTCGCCCGACTCTGGGGTTTTCGCGGTCGCGCCGCGAAAGCCCGCGCGGACGACCTGCTCGCGGCTTTCGGCTTGTCCGAAGCGGCGACGAAGCAGGTGAGGGACTATTCGGGTGGCATGCGAAGGCGGCTCGACATAGCCGCCTCGCTGATCGTCACGCCGGGCGTGCTGTTCCTCGATGAGCCGACCACAGGCCTCGATCCGAACGCCCGCAAGGATGTCTGGGGCATGATCCGCGGCCTCGCAGAGGCCGGCGTCACCATCCTGCTCACCACGCAATATCTCGAAGAGGCCGATCAACTCGCGGCACGCATCGCCGTCATCGACCACGGCAGGAAGATTGCCGAGGGCACCAGCCGCGAATTGAAGGCGGCCACCGGCTCCGGTTTTCTCCATGTCGCGCTCGCTGATGTTGCGCGGCTGGACCAGGCGGCGTCGATCCTGGAACGCCGGCTGGAGCACCCTGTCCAACGCAGTGCCGAGGGCGCCGAACTCTCCGTCCTTGCCGGCACGGCGAAGGCCGCCAACGAGGCGCTCGCCGATCTGGTCGCTGCCGGCATCGAACTGTCGGATTTCTCCATGGGCCAACCCAGCCTTGAGGAGGTCTTCTTCGCGCTGACGGGCCAGCCGAGCCTGGGTGAAAGCCGGAAGGACGACAAGCCATGATCGACACGACATCCCTGCAGCGGCTGCAAAGGGTCGCCCGACCGAGGTCCCCATCAGCCCTTTCCAACGCGCTGGTCTTCGGATGGCGCGCGGTGCTGAAATTCAAGCATGTGCCGGAGCAACTCTTCGACCTGGTGATGACTCCGATCATGTTCACGCTGCTGTTCACCTTCGTCTTCGGCGGTGCGCTCGCCGGTTCGCCTGGCGAATACCTGCAGTTCTTCCTGCCCGGCATCCTGGTTCAGACCGTGGTGTTCAACGCAGTCTATTCGGGCATGGGATTGTCGACCGACCTCGGCAAGGGCTTGTTTGACCGCTTCCGATCGCTGCCGATCTGGTCGCTCTCTCCGTTCGCCGGTCTGATGGTGGGCGACATCCTGCGCCATTTGATTGCCGCCTCGATCATTCTCATCATCGGGCTGATCCTCGGCTACCGGCCGGAGGCGGGCATCCTCGGCGTGCTTGCCGCCTTTGCCATGCTGATCGCCATCGGGTTCGGCATGGGCTGGGTATTCATCGTGCTCGGCCTGCTGATCCGCACGCCAACCACAGTGATGACGCTCGGCTTTACCTTCCTGTTCCCGCTCGTCTTCGCCTCAAACATCATGGTCGACCCCGGGACCATGCCGGACTGGCTGCGGGCCTTCGTCGAAGTCAATCCGGTGTCGCTGATGACGACGGCGCTGCGCGGGTTGATGGGTGGCGGGGCGACACTCAGTCAGGTCGTCCTCGCCCTGATCGCGCCGGTGGCGCTGACCGCGATCCTGGCGCCGACGACACTATGGCTGTATCTCAGAAGGTGAGAGGCGTAGCGGGAGAGGTATCCCTACGCGACATGCACCGTGCGCTGCCTCGGCTTGATCGCGGTGGCGAGCAGCAGGCCGGCGACGATAAAGGCGGCGCCGGCGAGGTCGTAGTCGTGCAAGCTTTCGCCTAGGAAAAGATAAGCGAGCACGGCGACAAAAACAGTCTGCAGATAGAGCAGCATGCTGGCGCGCCCGGCGCCAAGCGTCTCGACACTGCGGTTGTAGAGGTAATACATCAGAGCGCCGCCCGGGCCAGCGACATAGGCGAGTGCCAGAAGGCCGTTCGCATGCAGCGCCGAACGCTCGCCGGAAAACAGCTCCCAGAGATAGAGGGGCAGTGCGGCCAGCGCGCCGGCCCCCAGCAGCAGGACTACCGTCGGCAGCAGTTCGATGGCGAATTTGGCGCGACGCAGCAGCACGGTGTAGAGGCCCCAGCAAAACGCGCTGCCGACGATCCACAACTCGCCGGGATTGAACTGGAGCCGCATCAGCGAGGCAAGGTCGCCGCGCGCCACGATCACCACCATCCCGACCAGAGCGAGCAGCGCGCCAAGTGCCTTCCAGACGCCGAGGGGCTCGCCGAGCACGAAGCGGGCAAGCACCATGGTCATGATCGGCGACAGCGCCATGATAATGCCGGCGGTGGTCGCGTCGGTGTAATTGAGGCCCGTGTAGATCATGCCCTGACAGAGGGTCAGCCCGATGGCGCCGATGGCCAGCACCTCGATCGCCCGGGACTGGATCAGTGCAAGCATCGCCCCATGATGATGATGGACGATAGGCAGCAGGATCGCGCAGGCGAGCACCAGCCGCCAGAAGCACAGCGCCCAAGGCGGCATCTCGGGGGCGACCCACTTGGCTGCGATGTAGACGCCGGCGGACAGGAGCCAGCAGAGCGTCGCGGTGGAATAGGCGAGTGGAAGCGATGCGTCGGCCGTCGTCTTGGCTACGCCAGGATGGGCTATCGGCAGCGATTGCATGCCCGTCTCCTCCCACCGCCGATCTTAGCAAGATTGCTGCGCCTTGCCGAGCCGCAATGTCAGCTATGTCACCAATCCCTGTGGGCGGCTTGAGCGCAACTCTGGATGACGGCGCGTGGCGGATACCGACGTATCTTCATCGCGCTGATCCGTGCCGATGCAGCGCGTGAGGCGGACAGGATCGCCGATTTAGACCTGGTCCGCGGCGGCTGCCTCACCAGCTTGATTGGCAATACATCGACGAAAACGGTTCAAAACCGCTGCGGAAAATCCTTGTGGGCGATGTCGACCAGAAGATGGCGTCCCATGACGCCAAGCCGATCAGACCACCGGCCCGCTCATTCTTCAGGTGCACGTGTCGGCACGTATTCGCTCGCGTCGAACACGTGGTGGTGAACGCGTCCGGCGAACATTTTCAGCAGCTCGCCGGTAACTTGGCGGCTTTCGGACCGGATGGGGGATTGAAGCGCCAATTCGCAGGCCGCCATATCCGGATAGCGGATGGCCAGCGCCATTGCGTAGGCCGGGGCGCCTTCGTCGCGGATAGTTCCGTCGAGGATGCGGATTTCCTCGGCTCCGGGAAACTGCGTCCAGAGCGGGACAAGCCGGTCTTTCACGAACTGGCGGAACTCAGTTTCCCTGCCGCTATGGATTTCGCCTTCGAAGAGCGCGTATCGGATGATCATGGTTTCTCCGGTGTTTCGGCCTGCAACATTTCCCGGTGCGGCCGCGAGGCCGCGCGACTGCCGGATCGGTTGAGATGGGCCGGCTGTGGCCGGGTGAGTCGTGGCGGGGGGCCGAAGACCCCAACCCCCCCAACCCCCGGCGCGCACAAAGTGGCCCCCAAATTATTTTTTTTTTGTGAAAGTAAATATTTGGGGGGGGGGAGTGTT
>NZ_JBVVQQ010000008.1:133144-150341 GCF_055811135.1 Mesorhizobium sp. WSM4817
CCCCCCCCCCCCCCCCCCCCCCCCCCCCCCCCCCCCCCCCCCCCCCCCCCCCCGCCCCGGGCGGGTGGGGGGGGGGGGGGGGGGGGGGGGGGGGGGGGGGGGGGGGGGCCCCCCCCCCCCCCCCCCCCCGCTACGGCCTGCGCCTACATCTTGCCCCACATTTTCTTGTATTCGTCGCGATAGCCATTGTCGGGGTCGAAGCTGTTCTTCGGCCCGCCGTCGAATTCGACGTTGTCTGCGGTCACGACGTGGAGCGGCGAAAGATAGCCGGACCATTTTACACCGGCGATCGCGCGGTTCAGCTCGTCGACCAGTTGCCAGCCCTGCAGGTTGAGCGGTTCGGCCACCGTCACCTTCTGGAACTGGCCGGCGTGGATGCGTTGATAGGCCGATTCCGAGCCGTCGCCGGCGGCGACATTGATCGGCGCGTCGGTGCCCGTCTTGCCGGCTGCCGCGAGCGAGGGGCCCATGAAGTCGAAATAGAGATCGTTGATGGCCAGCGAATGCGTCCAGCTGTCGCCATACTTCTGCAGCAGTGAGGTCGTCAGCTGCGGCATGCGCTGCGACGTTTCGGCGATAGGCGTATCGACATATTCGAGCACGGTCCCGCCGAGCTTCTCGATTTCTTCCTTCATCCGATCGGCCTTTGCGATGGCTATCGCATAAGTGGAATCGGTGAATATCACGACTCCGGGTTTTCCTTTGGCGTCTGCGTAGGCCCAGTTCGCGGCCGCGGCTGAAACCTGCATGGCGTCGGTGGAGACATTGGCAAAGAGCCCGATCTTGTCGTCCGGGCCGATCGTCGGGCCGGCATGCCAGGCGACCATCGGAATGCCCGCGGCCTTGGCCTGCTCGATCGCCGGTGCCTGTTCGACCGCGTCGAAGCCGTTGATGATGATGCCGCTTGGCTGCAGCGCCATGGCCTGGCCGAAGGCGGCGGTACGGCCTCCGATCGATCCGGCGCCGTCGATTACCTTGACCTCCCAGCCGATCGCCTCGGCCGCCTCCTCGACGCCGGTCGTCACCCCAAGGATACCGCCATTCTTCAGGTCGCCGGCAAGAACGACGATTGTCTTGCCTTCCTGGGCACTCGGGCCGGAGGTCGGGCCATCCCAGGCCGTAACTTTCTGGGCATATTTTTCGACGATCGCCATGGCGTCGGCCATCGCATCGGCCCGCGCCTGGTCGGCAAACATTGCCGGGGCCACGATGGCGACCGACAGCATTGCCACCGATGATTTCAAGAAATTCCTGCGCTGCATAACCTACCTCCCTGCTTTTGAGATCCTGATCGACTGTCCGGACTATTAGCTTCCGGACGGATTTGGCTTTCGCGGCAGTTTTGCCGCGGCGCCCCGTTTGCGCTGCGCGTATCCGGCAATGCCGATCGCGACGAGAAGCGTCACGCCGTGGAATAGAGGTTCAACGAAGAAGGAGCCGCCGAATTGCTGGATTCCGGAAATTCCGACGGCGAGGATGGCGACGCCAATCATCGTGCCCCAGACATTGACCCGGCCGGGTTTGATGGTGGTCGAGCCGAGGAACGCACCGACAAGCGCCGGCAGCAGATATTCAAGGCCGACGCTCGCCTGGCCGATGCGCAGCTTGGAAGCGAGCAGAACGCCCGTCAGTGCGGTGAGAAACCCCGATGAGACGAAAGCTCCGATGACGAAGCTCCGGACAGGAATGCCGTTGAGGGCAGCCGCCTTGGGATTGGCGCCGATCGCATAGACGTAGCGGCCGATCGGCAAATATTCCAGCACGATCCACAACGTGACGGCGATCGCCAGCACATAGAAGCCGGTGATCGGCAGGCCGAACAGCATGGTGCCATTGAGTGCATAGAACCCGTCGGGCAAGACACCGACCACCTGCCGCCCGCCGGTGTGCCAAAGGGCAAGCGCATAGAGCACGGTTCCCGTGCCGAGCGTGGCGATGAAGGAATCGATCCGGGCGACTTCAACGAGGAGCCCGTTCAGGAAGCCCGTACCGGCGCCGAGAAACAGGACGATCATCACGGCGAGAGGCCAGGGGATGCCCAGCATGGTCTGCAAGCTGATAGCGAGGATGTGCCACAATACTATTCCGTAGCCGACGGTCAGGTCGATGCGGCCCGAAGCCATCGGGATCATGGCGGCCAGCGACAGCAGTGCGATGATCGCCTTGTCGGAAACGATCGAGCGTAAATTGAGCAGTGTCGGGAACGTTTTCGGCAGCAGGATTGAGAACAGCACGATCAGCATAAGCGTGAGGATGACGAGGCCGTAGACCGGGACGAGCCTGATGAGCTTCTGCCGCGCCGGCAGGCCGGTCATTTCGCCCCGTGTCGGCTCGAGAGCGGTGGATTCGATGGATTGCATGGTCTTGCTCCGGGTCGGTCAGGCGGCTTCGGATGCCGATGCGGCGGTGATCACGGCGGATGTCGTGAGTTCATCGCCGGCGAGTTCGCGAACGATCTGCCCGCGGGAAAAGACCAGCGCCCTGTGGCAGATATGGGCGATCTCCTCGAAGTCGGTCGAAACAACGACGACGCCCAATCCGGCTTCGAGCGCCCGCCCGATCAGCCGGTAAATCTCGGCCTTCGCGCCGACATCGACGCCGGCGGTCGGGTCTTCGGCAATGAGCAGCTTGCGGCCGGTATGAAGCCAACGGCCGACGACGACCTTCTGCTGGTTGCCGCCGGACAGCGCCTCGATCGGCAGGTCCGGATCGTTGGGCCTGAGGCCGACCGTGTCGCCGATCGCCCGAGCAAGTGCCGCCTCCTTGTGGCCAGCGAGAAAGGAAAACAGGCTGCGCCTGGCCGCGCCCGGATTGATAAAAATGTTTTCGCGGATTGAGAGTGCAGCCGCGATCGACTCCTCGGTGCGATCGCGGGCGATGAGACCGACTCCGGCTTGCATCGCCGCAATGGGACTGGAGAGATCAGGCGTTTTGCCGTCGATGGAAATCTCGCCCGCAAAAGTTGTGCAGCCGAAGAGCGTCCGCCCGATGAGTTCCTGCCCGGCGCCGCGCAGCCCGACAAGGCCGAGCATTTCACCCCGGCGAACGTCGAAGGAAACCGGCCCGGCTCCCGCGCAAACCAGGTCGCGCACCGCGCAGATCGTCGCGCCCGCCTTGGTAGCCGCCTTGGCAAAGACCTGGCTCGCCGGTCGCCCAACGATCATTTCCACCAGTTCATCCGGCTTTGTGTCCGCTACCTTGTTCTGGCCGACCAGCTTCCCGTCCCGCAGCACGGCTACCTTGTCGGCGATGCGGAAAATCTCGTCGAGCCGGTGCGAAACATAGATCATGCCGACGCCGCGCTGCTTCAGCGGACGAAGCGCGTTGAACAATCGGTCGACCTCGTCGGCGGGAAGGCTCGCCGTCGGCTCGTCGAGCACGAGCACATCGGCTTCGGTTGCCAGCGCTCGGGCGATCGCGACGAGCGACTTTTCCGTCCGGGTGAGATCCTGGACCCGGGTCGTCGGATCGAAATCGCAACCAACGAGGCTGAGCGCGGCCTGAGCCCGCTCTTCCGTCGCGCGCCAGTCGATAAGGCCCGAGCGGAGCGAAAACCCCTGAGCCAGCCCGACATTCTCGCCGACAGACATCCATTCGATCAGCCCGAGATCCTGGTGGATGAAGGCAACCTGCTGGCGCTGGTTGGGACGCGGAGGCCGATGCTGATAGGGCTCGCCGCGAAACAGAATGCGTCCGCCATCCGGCCGGTGGATGCCGGCGAGCGTCTTGATGAGCGTCGATTTGCCGGCGCCGTTCTCTCCCAGCAGGGCGAGAATTTCGCCCTCATGCAAATCGAGCGATACGTCGGAAAGCGCGCGCGTGCCGCCGAACTCCTTGGTAATCGTCTGAAACTCGATCAGCTTGGTCCCGACCACGCACGCTCCTCCCAAAGGGTATGTTATCGATAACATATCCGGAGTCAACCGCCGCCCTCGTAAATCATGCGTCAGTCCTGGTGCATGCCGTCGAGCAGGCGCATCATTTCGGCGGAATCGCGGGCTCCGAGACCGGCCGCGCAAAGCAGGCGATGGATTTCGACGACCTGCCCAGTCATCGGCAGCGGTGTTTTCGTCTTCATTGCGAACGCCTGGAGGGAATCGAGATCCTTCAGCATGTTGTCGATCCGGCCAGTCGGCGAGAAATCGCGCGCGGCGAATTTCTTCATGAACTCCTGCATGATGTTGGAATCGGCGCGACCGCCGGCGAGCGCGGCGGGAATCGCTGCTGCATCGACGCCTCCGGCTTCGGCCAGTTTCACCGCTTCCGCGACCGCCTGGAACAGCACGGCGCAAAAGAGCTGGTTGATCAGCTTGGTCGTCTGGCCGGCGCCGCTCGGGCCCATCAGCGTGTAGTTTGCGCAAAGATGCTGCATGACCGTTCGGGCGCGCTCGAAATCGGCCTTGTCGCCGCCGGCCATAACCGTCAGGCGGCCCGCAAGCGCGCCGGGTGCGCCGCCCGAAAGCGGACAGTCCACCCATTTCATGCCGGTCTCGTCGGCAAGTTTTTTCGACATCTGCGCGGTATCGACCGGATCGATGGACGACATGTCGATGAGGATCTTTCCGGGTCCGGCTGCTTCAGCGACGCCCTCGGCGCCGAACACCGCGGCACGCACTATATTGGCGTGGTTGAGGCTGAGGATGACGAAATCGCTTGCCAGCGTCGCGCCGGCAACGGAGACGGCGGATGCTGCGCCTTTACTGGCAAGAGCGGATAGCTTGGCGCTGTCGAGATCGAACACCGTCACCGCCTGCCCGGTTTCGAGAAGCCGGGCCGTGATCGCCGAGCCCATGATGCCGGCGCCGATGACGGCGATCTTTGCTGGGGCTTGCGACATATCTCACGTTCCCTTCATTTGCTGAATCTGCGCCCCGATCCCCATCTCCGCCAGCCGTGCACACGCGGCGTCCATGATCGCGTCCACCGTCGCAGCGATGTTGACCGTCACCACGCCCTGCTCGGCCGTGGGATCTTCCAGTGTCGCGAACTGGCTGTCCAGCAGCGAGGGTGGCATGAAGTGACCGCGCCGCTCGCCGATCCGTTGCCGCAGCAATTGGTGCGATCCTTCCAGGAACACGAAGACCAGATCGCCTCCGGCCGCCTGGCGAAGGCGATCGCGATAAGCTTTCTTGAGTGCCGAGCAGGTGACGACAAGGCCATCGCCTTGTGCCGTACGCAGCGCCTTGCCGACAAGGTCCAGCCAAGGCCAGCGATCGGCGTCGTCAAGCGGAACGCCGGCCGACATCTTCTCGACGTTCTGGCGCGGATGCAGCGCGTCGCCCTCGACAAATTCGATGCCCAGGCGCGCGGCGATGCCCTCGCCAATGCTGGTTTTGCCGCAGCCGCTGACGCCCATCACCACGATGAGCGCCGGCTCAGAGGCAGGTCGTGATGCCGCCATCGACATAAAGCGTATGACCGTTGACGAATGACGAAGCCGGGCCGGCGAGGAAGACCGCCGCGCCAACCAATTCGTCGACATTGCCCCACCTTCCCGCCGGAGTGCGGTTGGCCAACCAGGCCGAGAACTCCGGATTTTCGACCAGCGCCTGATTGAGCGGGGTCTTGAAATAGCCGGGTGCGATCGCGTTGATCTGCAGGCCATGTTTGGCCCAGTCCGCGCACATGCCGCGCGTCAAATTGCGCACGGCGCCCTTGGTGGCGGTGTACGGCGCGATGTTGGTCCGGGCCAATTCGCTCTGCACAGAGGCGATGTTGATGATCTTGCCTTTCTGGCGTGGGATCATGTACCGGGCCACCGCCTGACCGACATAAAAGACGCTCGAAATGTTGGTGCGCAGGAGTTCATCCCACTTGTCGACCGGAAAATCCTCGAGCGGCGCGCGATACTGCATGCCGGCATTGTTCACGAGAATATCGATCGGCCCAAGATTGGCTTCGATGTCGGCGACGCCTTTTGCGGCAGCCTCTGCTGAGGTGACGTCGAACACCGCGCCATCGGCTTTGAAGCCCTTCGCGGCGAGCATTCCAGCCGCCTCCGCGACTTTGTCGGCGTTGCGGCCGTTGAGTACGATCGTCGCGCCATGACGCGCCAGACCCTCGGCCAGGGCAAGGCCGATGCCTTGGCTCGATCCGGTAACCAGGGCTCTAAGCCCAGTCAAATCGAAGAGCGAACTCACTCCAACCTCCCTGCAAGGCAGAACGATTCCAGGCGAACCGATTTTCTTGCTCCGCCTTTCTACCCTATTGACATGTATGTTATCGATAACATAGTCAATAGAAAAGGTGAAAATTCGGAGGAGACCTGCCGGTGACCGACATTCTGATGATAGGTCCTTACCCCGCCTGGGACATGGAAGACCTGGAAGCAAAATACCGGATGCATAAGCTCTGGGAGGCGACGGACAAGGACGCGCTGCTCACCGGAAAGGCCGACGCCATCCGCGCCATCGCAACGCGCGGCGAACTGGGTGCGAGCGCCGCGCTCATGGCAAGGCTGCCTAAGCTGGAGATCGTCTCCTGCTACGGAGTGGGCACCGACGCGATAGACCTCGGCCACGCCAGGGCGAACGGGATCCGGGTCACCAACACGCCGGATGTGCTTACCGAAGACGTCGCCGACATCGGCATCGGTCTTCTGCTATCGGTGGCGCGCAATATCCCTCAGGCGGATGCCTATGTGCGGAACGGAAGTTGGACCAATGGCAATATGCAACTCGTTACCCGCGTCTGCGGCAAAAAGCTCGGCATTGTCGGCATGGGCCGGGTCGGCGCCGCGGTGGCAAAGCGCGCGGCCGCCTTCGATTGTGCCATCTCGTACTACGACATCAACAGGCGCGGCGACCTACCTTACGCCTATGTCGGCGACCTCGTGGACTTGGCGCGCGACAGCGAATTTTTGATCGTAACACTCGCCGGAGGCGAAAGCACAAAAAACATCATCAACGCCTCCGTCCTTGAAGCGCTCGGTCCTGACGGCATTCTCGTCAACATCTCGCGCGGCAGCACGGTCGACGAAACGGCGCTGCTCGCAGCCCTGGAATCGAAAACAATCAAGGGAGCGGGGCTTGACGTCTTCTGGAACGAGCCGGCGATCGACGAGCGCTTTCTGAAGCTCGGCAATGTCGTGCTGCAGCCGCACCACGCCAGCGGCACGGTCGAAACAAGAAAGGCGATGGGCAGGCTCGTGCGCGACAATCTCGCCGCCCATTTCAGCGGGCAGGCCCTGCTGACGCCGGTCGTTTAGGAGGCGCGTCCATGAAGTCGCTCGTCATTCATGCCGCAAGGGATCTGCGGATCGAAGAAACCGACCCCGGCGCGCTCGAACCCGGACAGGTCGACATCGCTATTGAGGCCGGCGGCATCTGCGGCTCCGACCTGCATTACTACAACCACGGCGGCTTCGGCGCGATCCGGCTGCGCGAACCGATGATCCTCGGCCACGAAGTCGCTGGCACGATCAGGGCGGTCGGGGAGGGGGTTTCCTGCCTCGAAACAGGCGATCGGGTTGCGGTCTCGCCGAGCCGGCCGTGCAATGCCTGCCGCTATTGCCTTAAGGGCCAGCAGAACCAGTGCCTCAACATGCGCTTTTACGGCAGCGCCATGCCTATGCCGCATATCCAGGGAGCATTCCGCCAACGGCTGGTCGCCGACGCCACGCAGTGCCACCGGATAGCAGACCACGTCTCGATCAACGAGGCGGCCTTCGCCGAGCCGTTCGCGGTTACGCTGCACGCCGTCAACCGGGCGGGTTCGCTGTTGGGCAAGCGGGTTCTCGTCACGGGCTGCGGGCCGATCGGGGCGCTCTGCATCATCGCCGCCCGCGCGCACGGGGCACGGGAAATCGTCGCAACCGATGTGATGGCCGGCGTTTTGAAAACAGCCACGGAAATCGGCGCCGATCGCACGATCAACGTCGCGACCGACGCCGACAAGCTGGCGGCCTACAACGCCGACAAGGGATATTTCGACGTGATGTTTGAGGCGTCGGGCAACGAGCGCGCTGTTCGCGCCGGTCTTGAGGTTCTAAGGCCGCGCGGCGTGCTGATGCAGCTCGGGCTCGGCGGCGACCTGGCGATCCCGCAAAATCTCGTCGTCGCGAAGGAAATCGAGATGCGCGGCACGTTCCGCTTCCACGACGAGTTCGCGCTCGCCGTCGACCTGATCAACCGCCGCCGGGTGGATGTGAAACCGCTGCTTACAAGGATCTATCCGCTCAAGGAAGCCGTCGCAGCCTTCGAGATCGCCGGCGACCGCAACAAGTCGATGAAGGTCCAGATCGCCTTCTGAAGGGCTGCGCTACCGGAGCGAGCCGCTCACAGCATATCGGCGCCGATCGCTGCCAGGACGGCGCGCGACGTCGATGTCCTGCTCGCCGCTTCCCGATCCAACGCCAATCGCGCCCGCAAGCCTGCTGTCGAAGTGGATGGGCAATCCGCTGGGAAGACAGCTCACGCCGCCCTGCGATGCGACTGCCGCCGCTGCCTCGAATGGTATTGCGCCTGTCGCGGCGTCGATGGCTGCCGCCGTGCGCGCCTTTGCCCGCGCGGTATGCATGCTCAAATACCTGGCGCCGTCCATGCGCAGGCTGGCGATCGTCTCGCCGCTGGCGTCGACCACGACGAAGCATTGCGGGACACCCATTGCGCTTGTTGGCGCCATGCCTGCGCTCAGCGCCTTCATTGCGCCGTCATGGCTCAGACTTAGGGTTTCGCGGAACATCGCCATGGTGCGGCCTCTATCGCCGGAATGGTTGAGTGTTAGGCGCTTTCCCGCTCCACCACCTTGTAGCTGGTCAAGATAATTTCCTGGGACAAGCCGTTGTCTTCGCCCTTGATCGACTGGATCAGCTTGCGTGCTGCCTGTTTGCCGATGCCGTAGCAGTCCACGTTCACCGTCGTGAGTGTCGGATGGCAGTAAGCTGCAATCTCGAAATCGCCGAAGCCGGCGATCGCGATGTCCTGCGGAATCCGGATGCCCCGGCGCTTGCACTCCATCACCGCACCAAACGCCGACAAATCCGAGACGCACAGCGCGACCTCGGTATCCGGCCAGCGCTCCAGCATGCCGACGACCGCCTGTCCGCCCTGCTCGATCGAAATTGGAGGCACGCCGAATGAAACCAGGCGGCCGGGCGGCAGGCCGAGTTCCTCGATCGCCTTGACGAATCCGGCCCGCCGCTGGCTGCCGCGCGTATCCCGTGACGTCGTACCGCCGATATAGCCGAATTTCCGGTAGCCTTTTTTCGCCAATGTCCTGACGAGCAGCGCCATCGCTTCCTCATTTGAGAAGCCGACGACCTGATCGATCGGCTTCGGCGGCAATTCCCACGTTTCAACCACCGGAATGCCCGCGCTTTCCAACATGCGCCGCGTAAGATCGGTATGTGTGCCGCCGGTCAGGATAATGCCCTCCGGACGTCGGCGAAGCATCGCCTCGATCAGCCTTTCTTCCTTTTCCGCCGTGTAGTCGGTGTAGCCGAGCAGAAGCTGAAGACCCGTATTCTCCAGTTCGTCGGTGATGCCGCGGGCGGTGTCGGCAAAATTCGAATTGTTGATCGAGGGAATGATCGCGGCCACAAACCCGGTCTTGCGTGACGACAGGCTTCCGGCAGACTGGTCGAGCACATAACCAAGCTCGTTTACCGCCGCCAGGATCCGTTCACGGGTTGCATCCGAGACGCGGCCGTCCTTCTTGAGCGCTCGCGATACCGTCATCGCCGAGACGCCGGCCCGGCGGGCCACGTCAAGCATCGTCGGCGCCTGGTTCTCGGGAGATTTGGCGTTCAGTCCCTTGGGCATCATGGCGCTCCGCAAGCCGGTTGCGGGACGCACGCTAACGACGGAGCGTGCCATGGATTCATCGCGCGCCCGTCCTCATGCATGCCCCCTTGGAAATCAGATTACAATTGATATGTTATCGCTATCATACAGCGCTGGCAACAGTTGTGCCGCGGGCCCATCAGCTGGCCCCAACCGGCCAGCGCAGATCCAGCGTGCGGGAGGCGTGAGGCCAATGTTTGAAAATATTGAGGGCACAGGTTTCGAAATGCTCGATCCGCGATTTGCCGCTTGCTTCGTCGGGCACGCGCGCGTCGAGCGGCTTTGGTCGGGCGGGCGCTGGCTGGAGGGCCCTGCGTGGTTCGGGCCGGGCCGCTATCTCATCTGGTCCGACATTCCGAACAACCGGATAATGCGCTGGGATGAGACCGACGGCTCGGTTTCGGTGTTTCGCCAGCCTTGCAATAACAGCAACGGAAACACGGTCGACAATCATGGGCGGCTTGTCACCTGCGAGCACCTGGCGCGACGGGTGACAAGGACGGAGTTCGATGGCGCGATCACGATCGTTGCCGACCGGTTCGAAGGCAGGCGCTTCAACTCGCCGAACGACGTCGTGGTTGCGTCGGACGGCGCGATCTGGTTCACGGATCCGCCCTACGGCATCATGCACGACTATGAGGGCGATTACGGCGAGGAAGAGATCGGCGGCTGCCATGTCTACCGGGTCGATGCGGCGACGGGCGCGGTCACTCGAGTCGCCGACGACTTCGTCAAGCCCAACGGCCTTGCGTTTTCCCCCGACGAAAAACTGCTCTATGTCACCGACACGGGCGCTACGCACCTGGAGCGCGGACCCCGTCACATCCGGAAGCTCCGCGTCGGCGACGAAGGAAGGCTGAGCGGCGGCGACGTCTTTGCCGAATGCGCCAGCGGATTTTTCGACGGCTTCCGGATCGACACGAAAGGCCGCGTCTGGACCAGCGCCGGTGATGGGGTTCACTGTTTCGATCCGGACGGAACGCTAATCGGCAAGATCCGTATTCCCGAGACCGTCGCGAACGTCACTTTCGGCGGAACTCGCCGCAACCGACTCTTCATCTGCGCGACGACTTCGCTTTATGCCGTCTATCTTACGGCCAACGGCTCCAAACTGGGCTGACACTGCAGCAGAACGGTCAGCCATCTCGGGCGTCTGCGACTGCTCGACAATGTTACAACTCGAGCATCGCGGTAGAGCCAAGATCGGGGAGTCGCCGAAGCGAATGTCCCTTAGACCCGCAACCAAGCCGCGAATCTCCTGTATTTCGCGCATTTGGGGCTAACAATCCATGAAACACGCACTGGGCACTTGACATCATGTTATCGATAACATCAATATAGGGCGGTTGGAGGAGAAATGAGATCGGCACGCTCGCAAACGCGGGGCTAAGGCCCGCGGAGAACGCCTGTGCAGTCGCCAAGGGCAGTGTGCAGATCCAATTTTCCAACATCGAAGCTCTAGGAGCAGACACAGCCATCTGTCCGATCGTGTCAATGCCGGTGGATGCACGGACATATTTGATAGGCGCCTCGCAGTCGGCGCCTCGGGATCTTTCACGGAGGAGAACACCATGAAACCACTTGTCAAAATCCGCGCAATATTCGCCGCGATCAGCCTTGCCGTCCCAATGCTAGCGATGGCCAACTCGCCCGCCAGCGCCATCACTCTGGAAGAGATTACGTCACGCGGCAGCGTCCGAATCGGCGTCGTGACCGGCGCGCCTCCGATGGGCATGGTCGATGAAAGCGGCAATCCAACGGGCTACGACGTCGACGTCGCCAACCTCATTGCCGGTTATCTTGGAGTGAAGGCGGAACTCGTTCCGCTGACGCCGCCGTCGCGAATCCCAGCCCTGCAAACCGGCAAGGTCGATTTCCTGGTGGCCACACTGGCGCCCACCGGAGAACGGGCCAAGACCGTCATGTTCACCCAGCCCTACAGTGCCTTCAACATGGTGATCGTGTCTGGCCCAGATCAGAAATTCGCCCAGCTATCAGAGCTCGAAGGCAAACGCGTTGGCGTCAATCGGGGCTCGTCGCAGGAAGCCGCATTGCGGCGGGTCGCTGTGCCAGGGCTCGAGATCGTCGTGTTCGAGGACGATTCGACAACCGCTCAGGCGCTCTTTGCCGGCCAGGTCGATGCGACCGCGCTCCCCTCGACGGTTGCCAACGCCATCATTCAGCAGCGGCCGGACGCCGGTCTGCAGGTCGGCTTCACCTTTTTCCGGCAAGGCAACTCCATGGCCACCACGCTCCAGGATTTCGAGGTGCACCAGTGGCTCAACACCGCGATCTATCTGATGAAGAATTCCGGCGAACTTGACGCCATCGCGACGAAGTGGACGGGCACCCCGATGCCGCAACTGCCTTTGTTCTGATCTCACGAAAGGTTGCCGGACGATCTGCGTCCGGCAAATTCGTTGGTGACGTTCCGATCGAGGACCAAGAATGTCTTACACATTCCAGTTCGGCGCTATCGCGCAATACACCGACGAGATTGTCGCCGGGATATGGCTGACGATCATGTTGTCCGCCGCCTCCATCGTGATGGGAAGTTCGTTCGGCATCGTTCTCGCGTCGCTGCGTTCGATGCACGGCCGGGCGGTACGGCTCATGGTCGATGCGTATGTCGAGATCATCCGCAACACGCCATTCCTGGTTCAGCTTTTCATCATTTATTTCGGACTACCCGGCGTTGGTCTGCGGGTTAGCGCAACGACGGCGGCGCTGATCGGCATGACGATAAACCTCGCAGCCTATTCGACCGAAATTATCCGAGCCGGCATAGAAGCCATCCACAAGTCGCAGATCGAGGCGGGTGAAGCGCTCGGGTTCACGTCCTTTCAAATCTATCGCCATGTCATCATCATGCCGGCAATCGCCAAGGTGTATCCGGCGCTGTGCAGCCAATTCGTCCTGATGATGCTTGCTTCAAGCATCTGTTCGGCGATTTCGACCAAGGAACTCGCCGCTTCCGCAGCCTTTGTCGAATCGCAAAGTTTTCGTTCGTTCGAAGTCTATATCGTCGTGACGCTGATCTATCTGGCTCTCGCCCTGGCGTTGCGCGCGATACTGGCGCTCGTTGGCTGGGGCCTGTTCGGGCGCCGTGTGGCGCGCAAGGCGACGACCTCCCTTGCGGAGGTGCAGGCATGACGCTCCGGACTTTCGGCTTCAGCGAATTCGGTTTCCTTCTCTCGGCGCTGCAGTGGACGATCCTTTTGACCGTCATTGCGCTTTCCGGTGGCGGTTTTATCGGCTTTATCATTGCACTCGCGCGGACCTCGACACGCAAGGCCGTGCGGGTTGCCGCCGCCACCTACATCCAGATCATCCAGGGCATTCCCGTGCTGATGATCCTGTTTCTTTCGTATTACGGCCTCAGCCTCGCCGGCTTTCAAATGCCGCCCCTGGTCGCAGCCGGCGTTTCGATGACGATCTATGCCTCGGGCTACCTTGCGGAGATCTGGCGCGGCTCCATTCAGGCCGTGGCCAAGCAGCAATGGGAGGCGTCGGAATCCTTGGCGATGACGCGAGCCCAGCAATACCGCTACGTCATCCTGCCCCAGGCCCTACGCATCGCGCTCCCTTCCACCGTCGGCTTTGCCGTGCAGGTGGTCAAGAACACGTCGATCACCTCGATCATCGGCTTCGTTGAACTCGCCCGCGCCGGGCAACTCATCAACAACGCGACGTTCCAGCCGTTCCGCGTTTTTCTCGCAGTCGCGGCTCTCTACTTTGTCGTCTGCTATCCGTTGTCCCAGCTGTCGCGTCTGCTGGAAAGGAGGCTCCATGCCGGAAGTGCTTATTGATAATGTCCACAAGAGCTTCGGAGCTGTCGAAGTCCTCAAGGGCGTCTCGCTGTCCGTCAATCGGGGCGATGTGTTTGCGTTGATCGGCCGCTCCGGTTCCGGAAAAAGCACGCTTCTGCGCTGCATCAACGGCCTGGAAAAGATCAATTCCGGCCGCATCGAAGTTGCCGGCCACGCCGTTGGCCGAGACCCGAAAGAGTTGCGCAAGCTGCGCACCGATGTCGGCATCGTCTTCCAAAGCTACAATCTCTTTCCGCACCTGACGGTGGCCGAAAACATCATGCTGGCGCCGCGGATCGTCAAATTGGTGTCGAAAGCTGAAGCCAAAACCACTGCGGAGGAAGTTCTCGGCATGGTTGGCCTGTCGGAGAAGTTCGACGCCTATCCCGACCAGCTTTCCGGCGGCCAGCAGCAGCGCGTGGCGATCGCCCGCTCGCTCGCCATGCGTCCCAAGGTGATGCTGTTCGACGAGGTGACGTCGGCGCTCGATCCGGAACTGACCGAGGAGGTGCTGAACGTGCTGGAAACGCTCGCCCGTAACGGAATGACCATGCTGCTCGTCACCCACGAGATGGGTTTTGCCCGCCGGGTGGCGACCACAACGATTTTCATGCATCACGGAAAGATCTGGGAAGAGGGGCCTTCGGTTGAACTCTTCGGCAGGCCGAAGACCCCGGAACTGCAGCAGTTTATTAAATCGGACGTGAAGTAGCCCGGCAAATCAGGCCGGGAGCCGCCACATTCGCACACGACCTGTACCGCGCAATTCCGTTTCCGCGAGAGGGTCGCAAGCAAAATTTGGTCCAAGCAGTTTGCGAGTTGCATCCGAAATACGGATTTCATCGGGCTCCGCTGACGTTTGAATACGTGCGGCGAGATTAACGGTCTCGCCCCAAAGGTCATAGGCAAACCGCCTTTTGCCTATGACGCCCGCGACGATTGGTCCTGAGTGAATTCCAATTCTGAGTCTTATCGGTTCTCCTGCGAAGCGTTCGTGCTTAACCGCCTTCCGCAGTTCAAGTGCATAGTGCGCAAGAGCTTCTGCATGATCGGATCGCGCGACGGGCAGGCCAGCGACCACCATCACACAATCGCCGATTGTCTTGATCTTTTCGCAGCCGTCTCGTTCCGAGAGCAGATCCGCTGCCTTGAAGAAGTAGTTCAAAATAGCCAGCGTTACCTCGGCTCCGACGTTCCGCGCTCTTTCCGTAAATCCGACGATGTCGGCAAAAAGCACACTCACGTCAGCATGGTTGTCTGCAATTTGCTCGTCGGCCTTTAACCGCTCCGCGATCGACGCCGGAAGAATGTTGAGGAGCAGGCTTTCGGCGCGCTGGTATTCACGCGACAATCCCTCCTGGCTCTGCCGCAACGCCTCGTTCGTCAACTGTAATTTTTCGTTGAGTTGACGCTCCCTCTCTTGCAGGAGTGTCATTTCATAAGCCTTCTGTTGAAGCCGCTGCCTGTTGTCGCGTTCGGCAGTGGCGTCAAGAAAGAGCAGCCATACGCAGGCATTGCCAGCAAAAAGATGAAGGTCCGCGACACGCCCGCTGGGCAGTTCGACCATGGCCATATGATATGGAAGCTCCGGGCAAGGCAGCAAACCTTCCATGAACGCAAGCTGCTCGGCAACGGGCTTGCCAATGCAAAGTGATGATAGGCCGTAATGTTCAACACTGCCGCCCTTCTCAGCGATGCAAAGCTGGGCATCAATTTTCAGATATGCGACAGAGTGCTCGTTGGAGAAGAAATCGTAAATCCAGCTTCTGACTTCTCTTGGCAATCCACGCATGGTCTATTCGGTGACCATCGAAGCAAGCTGGCGGAACGCATCATCAACATATTCACCCGAAAGCGCACTTGTCAGATAGATTTGCCATCCAAGTTGCCTCAGTTCGTTGATCTCACTATCCGATATTGCCCACCGATCGGCCAGATCGGATTTGTTGAACAGCAATACGAACGGCATGGCGCCGAATTCGGCCTCGGCCCGCTCGCGAAGCGTGAGCGCCACTGCTAGGGTAGCGGCGCGGGTTCCATCGACGACAAGCACGAGCCCGCTCGCGCCCCGCACATAGCTGACGCGGAACGACCCGATATCGTCTTCGCCGGCCAGATCCCACAAAATCAGATCCACGGTTTTATCCGGCAGTACAACACTCTTCTTGTCGATTTTCACTCCCACCGTGGTCAAGTAGGTTTCTGAAAAGATGCTTTGCACAAACCTGCGAACCAGACTCGTCTTTCCGACAGCGAACCCGCCCAACATGCAGATCTTTTTTTGCAATAACCTGGGCCCTAGTGGAAGTTTACCGTAACCGAAACTCTGCGATTGGCGGAGCTCCCGGTTCGGCTATTCTCAGTCTCCGCCGGCTCAAAAGTGCCCGCGCCGCGAACCAAAAGCGATTCCGGAGCGACGCCGCGCTTCTTGAGAAGCGCACGAACTGTCTCGGCGCGGGCGGCGCTGATCGACGCGTTGGCCGTCTCACGGCCCACGGTGTCCGAATGGCCGGTCAACATGAACTGTGCTGTTACGCCTGCCTTGCGGGCGTCCTTGGCCAATTCTTTCAATTGATTCGCCAATTGGTCGAGAACTGGCAGTTGCTCTGGTCCCGGTACAGCCTTGCCAGAATCGAAGAAAATGTCGACCGCTTGAATAGCCTCCCTCAAATGCGTGAGTTCCTGAGGGGTCACCTCGCGCAGCTCGGAAATTTCTAGAGAGAGTCCGTCCGCGGCCAGTTGTTGGGCGGCGACCCGCGCCCGATCTATCCAGGCGGCAGGAGCCTCGCCCACGACAACGATGCGATCCTTGATGATCGAAAATCGTACTGAATCCGGCGGGACCAGCGACGCCATCAGCCGCTTCACCACGAACTTCGGATCAAGGCTCTGATAGAATTGCCACTGCGAATGAACGCGAGCCGGATCAACGTCCGTTCCGGACAGCAGAGCCTGCGGGTCGGCGGCCTGCGGATCTCTCAGGCCGGAAATGTAGAAATGTCCGCCACTCGCCCTTTGTTGGGCGACGATGATTCCCGGTTGGGCCTCAAGACGCGACACATAAGTCTGCCAGTGCTCCGCCGCGCGTGCTTCGGGGCTCACATCGCGAACCTTGGAGAAGTCGAATACCGGTCCGCCTGCCTCAAGCTGTCGGGCCGCTGCGCGTGCCCGATCTATCCAGGTGTCGGGAGCCTCACCCTCGGCAACGATGCGATCATTGACGATCGAAAGTCGTACTGAATCCGGCGGAGCTAGCGACGCCGTTAGCCGCTTCAACACGAACTCCGGCTCAAGGCTCTGATAGAATTGCCACTGTGAATGAACGCGGGCGGGATCGACCTGCGTTCCGGACAGCAAAGCCTGCGGGTCGGCGGCAAGCGGGTCTCTCAGGCCGGCAATATAGAATTGGCCATCGCGCATCTTTTGTTCGGCAACGATGATGCCCGGCTGGGTTCCCAGTCGCGACACATAGGCCTGCCAGCGCTCCGCCTCGCGTGCTTCGGGGCTCACATCACGGACCCTGGAGATATCGAATACCGGTCCGCCTGCCTCAAGCTGTCGGGCCGCTGCGCGTGCCCGATCTATCCAGGTGTCGGGAGCCTCACC
>NZ_JBVVQQ010000008.1:150441-212592 GCF_055811135.1 Mesorhizobium sp. WSM4817
AGCGGGTCTCTCAGGCCGGCAATATAGAATTGGCCATCGCGCACCTTTTGTTCGGCAACGATGATGCCCGGCTGGGTTCCCAGTCGCGACACATAGGCCTGCCAGTGCTCCGCCGCGCGTGCTTCGGGGCTCACATCACGAACCTTGGAGATGTCGAATACCGGTCCGCCTGCCTCAAGCTGTCGGGCCGCTGCGCGTGCCCGATCTATCCAGGTGTCGGGAGCGTCACCCTCGGCAACGATGCGATCCTCGACGATCGAAAGCCGAACCGATTTCGGCGGGGTCAGCGACGCCGTCAGCCGCTTCAGCACGAAATCCGGCTCAAGGCTCTGATAGAATTGCCACTGCGAATGAACGCGGGCGGGATCGACCTGGGTTCCGGACAACAGCGACTGCGGGTCGGCGGCAAGCGGGTCTCTCAGGCCGGCAATATAGAATTGGCCATCGCGCACCTTTTGTTCGGCAACGATGATGCCCGGCTGGGTACTCAGCCGCGACACATAGGCCTGCCAGCGTTGCCCGGATTGCCAGGAAAGAAAGAACCAACCGCCTGCTGGAATCAAAACCAGCAGGACTGCAGCCACCACCAGCCACGGAAATCCCTGGTTTGAGTCCTCCTGCTTCAGTTCAACGCAGGATTGCAACTGCGTCTCTATGCCGGCCAACTGCGAACTGTCGCCGTCAAACTGCTCTAATGCCTGGGAGAATTCATCATGGATGCGAAACAACACATCGCGAACGATTTCATGTAATTCCTCTGGCGGATTTCCCCGGATCACCGCGACCAAGGTCGCAAACGGTCCATCTTCCGACCAGAGACGAAGCTCTCCGAAACGGATAGTGTCTAGGCCGCTTTGTTCTTTCTCGTTAAACGAGTCTTTCACAAAATCTTGAATAGCACTAAGCATCGAAGAAATGAGTTGAGGATCTTCGCTCGTTGCATTATCGGCTGTTACATGCGCTATCAAAATCCCGGAATTGCGGTTGATGAGAAATACATGCTCTACACGATAGACAAGAGAATGCTTGAGAACAACTTCTGAGAAGCTTGCACCCGTTCTCCAAGCTTCAAATCTCCACTTGAGTCCATGCCAGGTAAATATATGTCTTAAAGTTTCATTCAGCGACTGAAAGGTCTGATCGATCTTTTCCCCGATCGACTTGCGAATTGCCGGCAGAAACACCGGGTATAATATATCCGTAAGCGTACGCGGGCTCTTCTGGATGGACCGTTGCACGGCCCTCTCGACAGCTGGCGTAAGGGCCTCGCCGAGTTGCACATGAGGCGCACGTGCGGCTGCACTGGGGAGAACACCCCCCACTGCAGACGCAAGCTGCTCAGGTTCGTCGAGCAGGTGCGCAACTCGTGAAAGCTCCGAAATTTCGCGGCCGACCAGCAACTGGCGCAGCGTTTCCATGCGAGGATCGGCGGTTGGAACTCCGTCGAGACGCGCACGATAGTCCGGATCGACGTTCCGGGCAATTTCGACCAAAAGATTAGCCAGAGCCTCGCGATCAATCTCTGGATCGTTCGAAGCTGCTCTTTGAGGAAGGCTGATTGGGTCGACGGTCGACGTCAAGTTCCGATCAACTCACTTTCCAGCTGCGTTCCGAGTTGTGCTTGCTGCCGACGGGATCCTGATTTAGACATTTTGCAACCTCGACAAACAGGCCGGCCAAAAGATTTCGGTCGGTCTTGACGTTGCTGAGATCGGAAAACATTTTCTCAATCAGCATCTGAATGCTTTCATTCTTTTGCTTGATTTCCTCACGCAGCAATTGATCGCTTCGATTTATCCGGTCCGCGACTTCGCGCTCAAGCTCGCTCAATTGATCCGACAACGCGCGCACCTGCTTTTCAAGCGCCTGATTTTGCTCGCGCAGATTCCGGTCAATCTCCTTGTCGGCCTCGGCTCGTGCATCTTTTTCGTTCCGCAATTGCGCCGCGAGCGATTCGACCTGCTTCTTTGCATTTGACTCGTACATTTCAAGATTGCGCTTGGCCTCGGATTCGACATCCTTGAAGCGCTGCAAGAACCGTTCTTCAAGCTTGGAAAAACGGCGGTCGTAGTCCTGCATCTGGTTGCCGAACAGCAGATCACGTATCTTGTCGACACCTACAGCGTCGCCGGAGACGCCGGCCTCGCGGGCCTGGACCCCCATGAAGGCCAGCCCGTTTCCATCTGCATTGCTTATCAGATTTTCGTCCGCTTTACTTGCTGAAGCGGTACTCGAAGATTCCTTAGCCATCCTTATGCCCCTTCATTTGAACACCTGCCACAGTGCAAAACTCAAAAACGCCCAAACATGTCAGCAAAATAGCCGGCCCGCAAGCCGGAATCTTCTTGCCTTAAGCCAATTCGTGGGTCCCTTTTACATCTCTTGACTAGCGGCAAATGAACGGGTTCCGAGTTACGTCGCTCGCACATCTCTTCGTTATAGCAGGCATAACCGGCTAATCTAATCGACCATTTGACGCAATCTGCTATAGAAATGAGTAATACAATGTCAGTCTATAGCTACTGGGAACTCAATTAAGTAGCGCATATTCATTAGAAGTATCTAAAATAGCGGGTCTGGCGGTGCACATACTGTCTCGCACCCGGCTGTATACTGCGACGATCAGCTTCCGATGCGGGCCCAACGGTAGAAGGAAGGTCTTGTTTCGCACGGAGAATGACTGTTCGAGAATGCGCCTCGGAATCGAGGCGTTTCGGTCGATAGCAGGGGAGCAATAGTCCCAATCACTGCAGTCATTCACACCAACGCTTCAGTGGGCTTGCATCTATTGCGTCCCGATTGCAAAAGACGTCAGGTTGCCATAGCTATTGCACGATGCCAGGACCGCAGCTCGTGGTCATGGCGTTGCCGACTCCGGGGATCGACGACATGACTATGCGGCATGCTTGGCCTTGACGTCCCTCTGCGACAGCTGGCGCCCAAGCTCGGCGGCTCGGATGCGAATGCTGCGCCCGGCTTCCAACATCGGTAGCACGACAGGAGCAAGCTCGCTCTGCAGCCAAATGGCGGCGTCGCGGCGGCTCGGAAGCGTTCGCAGGAGACTGTTTGGACGCAGTGTCGCTGAGGACCGTTTCCTTTGGCAGGAAATCGCCGGCTATGTTTCGGGACTCTTGTGCTACCTTCGAACCAGGCGCGGGTAAGACGGCGTGGCGCATAATCCCTTGGTTTCAATCGTGGTTCCTGCGCACAACGCGGAGGTAACGCTGCCGCGCGCACTCGATTGCCTTGTCGATCAGGAAATAGTGGATTGGGAGGCGATCGTCGTCGTCGACGTCTCCACGGACGCCACCGCCGCGATCATCGCCGGCTATGTGGAGCACGATGCCCGGTTTCGGACGTTGAGCGCTTCTGCGTATAGCGCCGCCGGCGCGCGCAATAGCGGGATTTCGACAGCGCGCGGACGCTGGCTCATGTTCCTGGATGCGGACGATTGGGTGGACGCCGGCTTCCTTGCGAAAATGCTGGCCGCACTTGAAGCCGCGCCCGATGCGGTCACCGCCTATTGCGGTTCCCGGCGCGTGATGCCCGATGGCGAACTCACCCCGTCGAGCATCCCGACGGAGGTTGCGATCCAGCCCTTCGAAACATTCGCGCGCCGTTGCCCCATCCGCACTCACGCGCTGCTTGTCGACCGGAAGACAATTGTCGAGTTGGGCGGCTTCGATGTTTCGCTGCGCACCTGCGAGGACTGGGATCTGTGGCAGCGCCTGGCACGTCTAGGCAAACGTTGGGTGATGGTCGACGAGTCGCTCGCTTTCTATCGGACCAGTCCCAACTCGCTCACCCGCAATTCGACACAGATGCTGGCCGATGCGGAAATCGTGATCGCCCGCGGCTTTTCTCCTGATCCCAGGGTCAAAAAGCCAGCATCGGCTCACGCCAATGGTGCGATCGAAACGAACGGCCGCACCGCTTCCGAAGCACTCGCGTGGTTCGCGTTGTGGAACGCCGCGTCGGATTGCGGCAGCGGCCGCCGCTCGATCAGCCCGCAGACCCTGCGCGCGCTCCCGGCAGGACGTAAGTGGGCGCGTGAGATCGCCAAGGTGGCCTTCGATGGCCTTATGGTAGGAAGCCTATCGGTGCCAGCGCAATTGGCTGCCAGATGGGACAGGTTCGGCGGCTCCCTCACCGAGTTGATCACCGAACTCGGCAAGGTCTGGGACGATCCCGTCGCGGGTCGCCGCGTCCAGTATCACCTTGAGGAAATGCTTCTCGACTTCGACGATCTTGCCGCGTCGCGCCGGCTGGCGCGGACGCTTGGAATTCGCGTCGATATTCGAAATCCGACCTCGATCGAACTTCCGGAAGGAATCGATCAAATTTATGCCTATCTGATGATGGATGGCCAGATCGAGGCTGTCGTGCAGTTCGGCGTACTCGGGAAAGTGACAAGGCGCCATTGGATTGAATTGGCCCGGGATTTCGTGCCCCCTAGGCGGCTTATACACAGTGCCGCGCGGCTTGCGAGGCGACCGCCTGTACATGCCCCGCAACAGGGCGCCGGTGCCGACATGTCAGACATATCTGCAGCCGAGGCATTGTTGTCCATCGCCGGACGCCGGTCCGATCGGCACAGCCACTTCGGCAAACTCGCGCGGTTGGCCGCGGAAGCGCGGAGGCTGGTTCGGTCGAGCGCCGAAGCTACAGAGCCGGTTGCACCACCGCGCCGTGCATCGGCTGCGGATGGGCACGACGATGATCGCAGGTCGTTCTGGAATCGCCGTTTCGCGACCGAGGATCCCTGGAACTACGGTTCGTCCTATGAGCAGGAAAAGTATGAGCGGCAGCTCGAAATTCTGCCTGCCGGTCCGATCGGACGGGCGCTCGAGCTGGCCTGCGCGGAGGGGCACTTCACGCGGCAGCTGGCGCCGCGAGTGGGCCATTTGACCGCAACCGACATCTCCGCCGTCGCTATCGGGCGAGCGCGCGCGCGATGCAGCGATCAGCCGAATGTCGAGTTCGGCGTACTGGATTTCTGCGCGGACACGCTGCCTGGTGAGATGGACCTGATCGTCTGTTCGGAAGTGCTCTACTATCTGGATGATCTCGCCGAGTTGCGGCGCATCGCCAAAAAAATCGTCGAGGCATTGGCGCCTGGCGGCAGTTTCATCAACGCACACGCATTCGTATTACGCGACAATGTTGAAAGGACCGGCTTCGACTGGAACACATTCGGTGCACAAGCGATCTCAGAGACGCTGGCAGGGACCGAAGGCCTCGTCCTCGATCAATCGATCCAGACCGAGCTCTATCGCATAGACCGCTTCCGCCGCCTGTCACCGGACGAGGTGGCGACGGAACCGATGATCGATCATGCGCCAATCCGCGCGCGCCTCGAAATCGGGGTCGCGCGAAATATCGTCTGGGGCGGGGCGCGGGCCCTGCGCCGCGACGTTGCGCGTAGCGAGCGGCGGCAACGTATCCCTGTCCTCATGTATCACGGCGTCGCCGATGAAGGTCCGGCCGCGCTCGCCCGTTTTCGGCTCACGCCCGCCGCATTCCACAGTCAGATGGCATGGCTGCGCGCCAATGGCTTTCACGCGATTAGGTCCGAGCAGCTGGAACGGTTCATCGCCAGCCGTCAACCTTTCGCTGGCCGCCCAGTGCTCATCACCTTCGACGACGGCTTCCAGAACTTTGCCGACCATGCCTGGCCGATCTTGCGAGCGAACGACCTGACCGCGGAAGTGTTCCTGGTGACGGACCTGGTGGGTGAAAGTGCACTGTGGGACGCCGACAGCGGTCCGCCGACACAGCTTATGGACGCCGGGACGGTGCGACGCCTCGCCGCCGAAGGTGCGTTCTTCGGAAGCCATCTGGCGACGCATCGCGCCATCGATGGTCTGTCGAGCTCCGACCTGGCCGCCGAGCTCCTGCGCTCTCGCATGTTCATCGAACGGTGGACCGGTCGGCCAACCACGGCGTTCGCGGCACCCTTTTCTGTCACCGACCGACGGCTTGGCCGGCTGGCCAAGGAGTGCGGCTATCGGATCGGCTTCGGCGGCAGACACGGGCCGGCGGACCTCGCTTGCGATCCCATCGACCTTCCGCGCATCGAGATTCGCGGGGATCGCTCACTCGATGACTTTGTAGCCAAGGTCGAGGCCGTGCTCGAAGAACGGTGAACTCGTCTCGTCAGTGTCATTTCAGTGTCCCGCCCGTTTACCTTACCTCGTTCGCAAGTCTATTGGGCGACTTGGGACACGGCTGACATCAGCTCCTGAGGGCTTGGCGCCCCAAACATGTATCGCCCACCCTCTGGAACCTCCGTGAAGCTCCAGCGGACGATCCCCTGCCGGTCCAGCAGGAACTGACCGACCAGTTGTCCGTGTCCCGTTGCCACCATCTGCTCGTCGGCTTCGGTCACTTCGTAATGGTCCATCTTGTTGAGGATTTCGGTGGCCGCAATAGGATCCATAGGACCGGGCAACTCGCCTGGTATGTCGACCCGCATATCCTTTACCGCTGCCATCGAGACCTTGTACGGCCAGTTCGTCTCGTTTTGGGTGAATTCGAGATTGGGCAGTCCAAAAGCACGATGTGAAGCGCGCTCAGGGTCGGAGGCCGCAAGCAGATTCGGCATCGGGTGGTAGCGGAAATAGAGGCGCGCCCGTTCGATCGGGGTGTTGACCACCGTCAGGCTCTCCACGCCCTTTTCGCGCAGCTCCGGATCAAGCCGCGCCTGGGCGGCGATATAGCGCCGGCAAAACGCACAATGCAGACCTCGAAACAGGCCGACCAGCACCGGTTTTTGTCCGCGATAGTCGTCAAGCGCGATCTTGCCTTCCTGGGTAATGGCGTCGAGTACCAAGTTCGGCGCACGGTCGCCCGGTTGAAGCGGTACCAAGTCACTACGCGCGGACATTTCCAACCTCCAACCCGGCTAGTCGAGAAAAGGCAGCACCACAAGCGCTTCCGGGTCGAGCCCGTGCTGGGCGCATATGCCCTGCGCCAGGGAAAAGTAGCGTTCGGCCTCGGCCAGATTGTCGAGGTCGAGATTAAGCGTTGCGAGACCATCATAGCACGGAAACAGCAGTTGGGGTTCGCCCGTTTCGCGGGCTACGTCCAGTGCTTCGTGGAACAAGCCGACCGCCAGTTCCGGACGGCCGTGGCACTGGTGGATCTGCCCAAGCACGATCAACGGCACCGCCAGGTGCTCGCGCTGGTCGAGCGCCCGGTCGATCTCGATGGCCTTCTCGGCAGCAGGCACGCCCTCCGTTGGACAGCGATCCGTGAAAGTACAACAAGCGACAGCCAGATTGGCGAGAAGGCGCGCCTGGAAACCCAAATCACCAATATGGCGCGCCACTTCAAGACCGCGCCGACAGACCTCCATCGCCTGTGCCGGATCGATAGTCGTGTAAAGCACGCCGAGATTGGTGTAGCCGCGACAGGCCGCGCCCAGTAGACCGGCGGCTTCGGCCAATTCAATGCTACGCTCAACCTGACGCACGGCTTCACGGCTTCGCCCAAGGCGAGCCAGCGCAACAGCCTTGGTATTAAGTGCCTCGGCGGTCACAAGAGTGGCATCACATCCTACCTCGGAGACATGCTCCGTTGTCAGAGTGCGTACGCAATCCAGCGCCGCGTCTGCCCATTTTACCGCGAGAGCGTGATCTCCGCTACGGAACGCCTGTCGGCCACGTTCTTGCCAGAGTTGCGCTTGCTCTATCGGAGCATCCGCTCCATCGAGGAGCGCTGCCGCTTCAGCATAGCGGGATTCTGCGTTGTCCCGCTTGCCGACGTCCCAGAGCAGCCGACCGATCTTACGCAAAACTCGCGCCGAAGCGACACGATTGGCTGACTTGCGGTATGCCTGCAACACCGTCTCGTAGTGGTGGTGCGCGATCTCGCGGCGGCCTACCGGGCCGCTCAAATCGGCAATGCGCTCTGCAATCGCCAGTTTGAGCGGTGTTTGCCCGATCGCGCCCAACGCAGTCAGTGCTCGATCGTAGAAACGAAGGGCGTCGTCGTTGGCGTATATCATGCGAGCGCGATCGCCCGCCGCCTGCAGGTAATGCGCGCCCTTCTCCCCCTCGGCGCTCTGTGCGAAATGATAACCGAGCACGGTCAAATCCTCGAGCCGTTCCGGCTTGTCGCCGCACAGTTGCTCCAAGGCAGCGCCGACCCGCCCGTGGATGTCGGTCCGGCGTTGCAGGAGCAGATTCTGGTAGATCACGTCCTGCAGCAGTGTTTGCGTAAAGCGGTAGCTTTGCGACGAGACCGAGCCTGATCCGGCAACTTCCTCGATGATTTCCGCATCGCAAAGCAGTTCGCAGCCGGCTTCTAGCCGGCCGGGGTCGGCTGTCACGGTTTTCAGAAGTGTGGCATTGAAGCGCGGGCCGATTACCGCGGCTTCCTGGGCCAACCGGCGCGCCTCTTGAGGCAGCCGGTCGACGCGAGCAAGCAACATTGCCTGGATAGTGGCGGGAATGCCGGTTGCCACTTCGCCTGCCACAGTCCGCCATCGCTGGCCCTCGCGCATCAGTACACCGCGATCGATAAGGCCGCGAATGATCTCCTCTACAAAAAAGGGGTTGCCGCCCGCGCGCTCGAGGATCTGGTCGAGAAGCCCTCCTGCGGAGTTTACCCAGCTCTCGCCGAAAAGCGCCACCAGCAGGCCGCGTCCGTCATCGCTGTTGAGCGGCGAAAGCCTCAGCGCTGTGTGACTGACCCGACTTGAGTCGAGCTGGTCATTGTCCGGCGCCGGACGATGCGTGACCAGCACCATCAACCGCGTGCGCACTAACCTGTCCATCACGAAACGTAGTGCCTCGAGCGACACGGCGTCGGCCCAGTGCAGGTCTTCGACGACAATCAACAGCGGCGACAACGCAAGCCGCCGTTCGATGATTGTGCGGACTGCGTAGAGAATTTGCCGCCGCAGCTGCTCGGGCTCGACATGCTGCAAGGTGGCATCGGGGTCGCCAAGGCCAAGCACATGGTAGAGCAAAGGCATCAGCCGCTTCGCCTCCTCGCCCTGCAGGCCGAGATCGGCAAGCAAGCCTGCGAGCTTCCCCCGCATTTCGTCCCCATTGTCGTTTTTCATCATCCCGGCAGCGCTGCGCACCACTGCGCCCAAGGCGCCAAATGATTGTTCGCCCAGCGGTGAGCACGTGGCCTGCCGCACGGCGACGTTGCGAAAACGATCCTCGTCGCCGACGCGGGCGACGAACTCGTTCACCAGCCGCGATTTCCCGATACCGGCTTCTCCGACGAGGCGGACAAGTTGGGCCGAGCCGCCGCACGCCTGGTCAAGGCTCGCCAGCATTCTATTGAGCTCCGCACCACGACCTATTATCGGCGCACTGAGGCCGAGCGCCTCGAGCCCACGCGCTGCACGCGGCGCCGCAAGCGGTGCATCCAGTCGATGGACGAGCACACTGCCAGCCTTGCCGCGAAGCACGACATCACCCAGCGACTCGTAAGAGAAGGCGTGCCGGGTCAGCCTGTGAGTGAGCTCGCCTACCAGCACCTCACCCGGTGCGGCCAGCGATTGCAGGCGTTGCGCCGTATTCACTGTATCGCCGGTCACCGAATAGGATTTGGCGGTGCCGACGCCCAATCCGCCAGTGACGACCGGACCAGTGTTTATGCCGATATGGAGTGACAGAGGCGAGCCGGAGTGGGGGGTGCTTTCGCCGAGCCGCGCCGTCCGGGCGATCATGTCGAGAGCGGCGCGAAGCGCACGTTCCGGATCGTCCTCATGCGCGACCGGCGCACCGAACAAAGCGAGCAGTGCATCGCCGATGAATTTGTCGACGAAACCGCCAAAGTTTCGCACGGCCGCCGTCAATTCCTTGAACAGTTTGTTCTGCAGCGCTTGCATGACCTCGGGGTCGAGCTGCTCGCTGAGTGTTGTGAAGCCGCAAAGGTCGGCGAACAGGACCGTTACCGTCCGGCGATCGGCGTCAGAGACGGGATACTGCCCATCTTCGCTTTCGATGTTCGGAAGCAGCGACGGAGTTCGAGAAGGCTGCACAATGGTCCGGCTTGGCGTCGGAGCAGGCCGTTCGACGGCTTTTGCGGGCGCACCGACGCTTGCCCCACATTTCGGACAGAACTCGAAATCAGGTGCGCAGCGGTAGCCGCAACTGGCACATGGCACGGGCTGGCGCCTGCCACACCTCGGACAGAAAGCGTAACCGCCCTCAACCTCGAAACCGCAGCCCGAGCAGTCCATCGAACAAGACCTCACTAGGGGCCGTGACGGCGTGATCTCGCTACGCACTTCACGGCCAAGGTTCACAAGAATGAACCGATAGCCGTCGACCAGCAAGCGGCAGCGCAAATGGGCATCGAGCGATCCGTGTGGGTCCGGTGGCAGAGCGCTGCCGATCGAGGCGGAAGCCGTCGTCGAAATCCCGAAAGGCATCAGCGTCGAGGAAGCGGCCGGATCAGACGCCAGAGGCTCACCGATAGATCGCCGTCGCTTGCGGTTGCGCACCAGAAAATCAGCCTGAAGTAGGCTCAGTTCGCCTTGATCTCTGCCTGGCCGATCTTGCGCCATCGGGCGTTTTCGCGAACCAGCTTCAGGTCGTCGGTCGCCTCGGCAAACGTCCGCAAACGGTATTGCCGGAGCAGGGCCGGGAAGAGCGCCCCTTCCGGCAGGCCGGCAAGCTGCTCGCGGACCGAGATCTTTTCGTCGATGACCCGCATGCCCCAGGCATTTTCCCGAACCTGCAATTCCGCAGCCAGATCGCGCTCTTCCGGCGCGTTTTCATCTAGCGCCGCCAGCAGGATCGAGTGGAAAAGCGCTACATAACCAATCTGTCTCAGGCCGCCCACAACCCGCACGCGCGGCAATATGGCAAGGACCAGGAACATCAGGAACAAGTTCGGCAGCAGCACTCCGTCCAGCAGCGCCTGCCTGAGATGCGGCCGCTCGAACGGAATGGAAAGACCATGCGGCCTGCCAGGCTCGATCAGGTGCCCGTTCTCGAGGACGAGCTTGCGCACGCGCTCCTCGCGGATGCCCCAGAAATAGGCCGTGGCATTGGGCAGGAACCTGCCAAATGGGCTCGATGCGGCTGCTTGCAAGGCACGTTCGAGACGCTGGCGCCTTGCGGGCTCAAGGAGCAGCCTGGAAACAAGGCTGCCGTCATGTTCCAGATGCCGCGCCATGGCAGCCGCGGCGAGCCGATCATCGATGAAAATCGGCTGGGCCATGCCGGAACGATCCCAATCGGCGACCAGATCCTCGTTGAGGGCTATCAGCGCATCGGCGGCGGTTCCAAACACCTTGTCCTGGCTGGCAAGCAGTGTACCCAGCCAGCGGCTGGCATCCGTTTCGTCGCCCACCGCTTCGAGCGCGCGCTTGTTGAGGGAGACGGGACCGGCCACGCAGGCGCTTTTGCGGCACAGTTTGTGGCGCCCCATTCCAAACAGGTTAACCTTGTCGTCGCCGACATCGAGCCATCCCGGCCCCTCCCGGCCAATTGTCTCCATGGTCATCGTCGTTCCCATGAAGCTGAAGAAGGCCGACAGCCCGTTTTCGACCGCGCCGAGCCAGGCAAGCAGGAGGGCATCGAAGGTGATCCGGTCCATCAGAAGCAGGCAGTGCAGGCCGGACTGAATCACCGGTCTGTGCTCGAATTCTTCGAGGGCCTTGCCGATCTCTTCGGGCTGCATGAACACCTCAAGGCGCTGATGCAGGACTTCGCGCAGGATCGAGCGGGCAGCGATTGCCGGGCCCGATGCAGGCCTTGCCACCGGCCGCCACACATGGCGGGCATAATCTGAAACCGGCGCATTCCAGTTCTGCTCGATGTCACGCACGACTTCCGGGCAGAGCAGCGACAGCACCGCCAGAATTTCCACCGGAGGCGTAGGGGTTGGGTCAAAGACGGCGGTCATTGGTCCCGTCTAGCCGCTTGCGGTGCAAACGCCAAGGGAGACCAGACAACAGCGGATATCAGAACCGCAGCCGGGCCATGCTCAGGAGGTCGTGGTACTGCCCGTCGGTAAACCCGGCCTTCACATGCCGGCCTTCGACCTCGAAGCCGTGTCTTGTGTAGAGACGGACGGCCGGCTCGTTGTCGGCAAAGACGGTCAATTCGACTCGCTTCAGGGCGCGCCAGTTGTCGGCCACGTCAAGCAGCGCGCCAAGTATGGCAGAGCCGATACCCTTGCCGACAAAGGCATCGTCAAGCCCGATATTGATCTCGCCGATATGCGAACGGCGCGGCGAACCCTGCACGACCAGGCTGCCATGGCCGACGACCTTGCCGTCCAACTCGGCAACGATCCAGGTGGTTTCCTGGCCGGACTTGGCGATGCGCCGCTCCACCTGCTCCACCATCTCGAAGGGCATCCTGAGCGTGCCCCAGCGGAAGCCCGGCATGTTGAAGATAGCGCAAAGCGCCTCCGCATCGCTTAGCCGGACGGACCGGAGCTGCGGCTGGATTTTCTTTGGGGATGGCGAGGTCGTGCTGGTCATGGTTTTCCCGGCAAAGGCGATCGGCCCGGCACGATGCACCGGACGTCACCTGAAAATCCAGCGGTCTCTTCAACCTATGACGCCGATTGCGAGCTAAAATACCGAGAGGCGGCGTAGAATTTGAAGACGCCGCTGATGCCGATCCAGCCGAAAAGGCCGAGCCAGCACAACGTCTTGGTCGCTGTCCAGTCAATCCGGTGCACCGCAGCGTCGGTGATAACGAGGCCAAGGATGGCAAGCAGGCCAGTGAGAAACTGCGCCAGGCCGAGCACCAGCAGTTCCTCGCGCGGCGCGCTTCTCCAGACGAGATATACACCGCCCGCACCGGCCAGGAAGATGGCGCTGTAGACCTGAGCATGGAAGGCATCGATCGGCCATGGCCAGAGGCTGCCGAATGTCAGGGGAAACAGCAACAGGCCTAGGCCATAGAGCCCAAGGATCGCCGATTCCACCGGCATGTAGCCGCGCCATGCCGGATTTAAGGTCACGCCTTTTGCAGAAGGACGGGCCTTGGCCCTCCACAGGAACAGCCCGGATACCGCGACCGAAGCGAGATAGACCAAAAACCAGAGCCAGGGAGCTTTGCGCTCGAAGTTGAAATAGCCGAGATTGATGAACGAAGCCAGCGACACGATGACGGTGAAGATGAAGGCCATGACAAGCACGAGCCTGCCGGGCGACCAGCGATTCCAGACCAGCAGCGCCGCCATCACGACCATTTCGGCGGTGTAGAAGCCGCCGAGGAAGCGGGCATTGAACGGCGTGACGGCCCAAGGCCAGCGCGGCTTGACCAGCACAGGCGCGAAAAACAGGCCGGCGCCTACGATCAGCACGATGATGACCACCACAGAGAATAGGCGCAGGGCCGCGGGAAATGGCGGGTTGTTGGATGTCGGCATGGGAGAAAGTCCCCAAGATGAATGCCCCATGGACCATCATAGTGCCGCTTGCGGCCGGTGAAAATCCGCCGAATGGAAATTGAACTGTCACCATGCCCATCTATTCGATTGGCCGTAGGATGCGTTTCGAAGTAAGATGGAGTACTGGGACCAAAGACGCCTCCGGGGGCGCATTTTCCGGAGCCTGCACGATGAACGAAGCTCAGGATCTGTTCTCGCTTCTGCGGCAATCGACCGGTGTCGATCCGCAGGCAATCGACGCGATCAAGCGAACCATCGCGGAGGGCAAGGACCGCGAACTTTGCCGCATCAATGCGCCAGCCTTCGCCAGCAAGCATGGCCTCGACGAGGAACGCGCCATAAGCGCCTTTCTCCATGCGGCACGGGTAGGCATCTTCGACATTTCCTGGAATGTTCTATGCCCCGGCTGTGGCGGCGTGCTCGACACAAACGCCACGCTGAAAACCCTGCAGAAGGACGAATACACCTGCGCGCTGTGCTCCGAGGGCTATTCGCCGACCCTCGACGAGATGGTCGAGGTGACATTCACCGTCAGTCCCCGCGTGCGCAGGATTGCCGCCCACAATCCACACGAACTGCCCTTGCTGGAATATTACCGCCAGATCTACTGGGCGTCCGGCGTCGATCTGCCGGAAGAGGATTTCGCGAAAAAGATCGAAGCGTTCTCGCTGGAGGATATCGAGCTTGCCCCCGGCGAAAAGGCGGTTCTGCCCATACAGCTTCCGTCTGAATTCGTCATCGTCTTCGAGCCGGTCACCCATTCAGCACAGTTCATCGACGTGAAGGGCGAACCAACAAAAGAGCGCCGAAGCCTCTCTTTGGTCTTCGACCGCGACCATGTCCAGAACCAGACGCTGGAGATGCAACCCGGCCCGTTGCGCATTTCGCTGGAGAACAGGACCGACACACGCGTGCTGCCGACGGTCTTCATCGCCGGCCAGGAATTGCATGGTCTCCTGGGTAAACGCCGGCCCTTCCTGACCGCCAAGCGCCTGCTCACCAACCAGACGTTCCGCGATCTCTATCGCACGGATACGCTCGACATCGACCAGCGCCTGAAAATCACCAGCCTGACCTTCCTGTTCACCGACCTGCGCGGATCGACCGAGCTTTACGAGCGGGTGGGCGATCTTTCGGCCTTCGATCTCGTGCGCGTGCATTTCCAGGTTCTGCACGAGATCGTTGCGGCGGAGGCAGGCGCGGTGGTCAAGACGATCGGTGATGCGGTGATGGCGACCTTCGCGACGCCTGATCGTGCGATTGCTGCGGCCCTCAGGATGCGCGATGCCATGCGTGAGCTCAACGACAAGAGCGGGCGCGAGGATCTGCTGCTCAAGATCGGAGTCCATGCCGGCCCGTGCATCGCCGTGTCCATGAACGAGCGACAGGACTATTTCGGCCAGACGGTCAACATTGCTTCGCGGGTCCAGAACCTTGCCAATGCACAGGCGATCTTCGCCACTCGTGCCGTGGTCGGCGACAATCTCACCGCCGATCTGTTGAACAGGAACGCGCTGACGCCCGTGCCCCACGAGGTCTCGCTGCGCGGCATCGAGCGGGAGATAGCAGTATTTATGATCCCCTGAAGATTTGGCCCCGAAGATTTGGCCGCCAAATGTTTGGGTCGTCTCGGCCCCTCACACGCGCCTGCAGACAAAATAACGATCGGCGGGCACCGAAGGCGGCGGCTGGAGGCGTTGCAACAGCGGGTGCTCGAGGGGCGTGCCGCTGACCGCGAAGCCGCCGACGCGAAGCAGGCGCGCGATCAGATCGGGAAGCCAGGTAGAGGTCACTGCGTCGCGATCGTCATAGCCGGTGCCGATGTCAGCATGAACGAGAGCCGCGTCGATGCCAATGAACCTCTTCGCCGTCTCGCGTATTTCGCCGAGCACGAAGTCTTCAGCGTCGGGAATTGAGCTGGCGTGTGCGCTAAGTTCACGGTCGAACACCACGATCCGGCGTCCGGGCAGGCGCTCGCGCAGATGGTGGTACGTCCGGCCGTTGCCGAGGCCGAGCTCGAGCACCGGCCCTTCCATCTTCGCCACCTCGGGGCAAACCTGATCGAGAATGTCGCGCTGTGCGGTCATCCTGCTGATGAAATTCTCAAGGCGAGTCATATGCGTGTGTGTCCTGAAACCAGCTCAAGAGATCAGCAATGCCCGCGACCAGAGCGGTTCACGGGTGAAACCCGAGGGCGACATGTTAACCGCCCATCGCGTCCCGGCACGTATAGAGGCGAACGATGAACCCTGCAATAACCGAACAGGCTGCCGACAGGATCATACCGGGTGGAGCGGGTGGCCCGGCGCGCGGCGGAATAGCGATCTCACTTGTAGGGATCTGCGGCGTCCCGCAGGCCGTCGCCGAGAAAGTTGAACGCCAGGATGACGAGAATGACGGGGAGCATCGGCAAAAGCAGCCATGGATAGAACGCGATGACGCTGACGCTGCGCGCCTCCGTGAGCAGGATGCCCCAGCTGGTTATCGGCGCCCTCAGGCCGAGCCCGAGGAAGCTCAGCGCCGTCTCGCCCAGGATCATGCCGGGTATGGAGATCGTCGCCGTCGCGATCAGATGCGACATGAAGCCGGGAATGAGATGCCGCCCGATGATGCGGCTGCTTCTGGCGCCCATCAATTGCGCAGCCAGAACGTAATCCTCCTCGCGCAACGCTAGAAGCTTCGAACGCACGGCCCGCGCCAATCCGGTCCAGTCGAGTAGCCCGAGGATGACGGTGATGCCGAAATAGATCAGGATCGGACTCCAGGTTATCGGCATGATCGCCGCCAGAGCCAGCCATAGCGGAATACTGGGGATTGACTGCAGAACTTCGATTATCCGCTGAACGATCAGGTCGAATATACCGCCGTGATAGCCGGCCAGTCCGCCGATGACGATGCCGAGCAGGAAGCTGAAACTGATGCCGACGAGGCCGATTGTCAGTGAAATGCGTGCGCCATAGATGATGCGCGAGAGCACGTCGCGCCCCAGCCTGTCAGTGCCGGCCAGAAAGAGCTGGCCGTTTTCGGCAGGGCAGACAAAATGCCTGTCACCTTCGATCAGGCCCCAGAACCGATAACTGTCGCCCTTGCAGAAGAAACGGATCCGCTGAACATCATCTTGATTCTCGATGTAGTTCCGCTTGAGCGTGTCCATATCCAGCGTCATCTGGCGGCCATAAACGAACGGCCCGACGAACTGGCCGTTGTGGAACAGGTGCACCCGCTGCGGCGGCGAATAGATGTAGTCCATGTTGCGCGTGTGCAGATTGTAGGGGGCCAGGAACTCGCAGATCAGTATTCCGAAATAAAGCGCTGCCAGGAATATGCCTGAAATAACGGCAAGCCGGTGCTCCCGGAATTTCCACCACATCAGCCGCAACTGCGACGCCTGAAAGACCTTCGACTGCTCCGGCGTCATCGCCTCGACCGACTCCAGGTCAAAGGGCGCGGTGGAAACGTAGTGTTGCAGCGGAGCACCCGGAGCGGGCAGCGGCGAATGCGTGCTCATTTGGTGCTACCGCCCTGCAAACGAATTCTTGGATCAAGCAGCGCCAGCGCCAGGTCGGAAATCAGGACACCGATGACCGTCAGGAAGGCGAGGAACATGAGGAACGACCCTGCCAGGTACATGTCCTGGCTTTGCAGCGCCTTGATCAGCATCGGCCCGGTCGTTTCCAAAGACAGCACGATCGCCGTGATTTCGGCGCCGGAGATGATGGCCGGCAGGATAGAGCCGATGTCGGAAATGAAGAAATTGAGCGCCATGCGCAGCGGATATTTGACCAGCGCCTTGAACGGATGAAGTCCCTTGGCGCGCGCGGTCACGACATATTGCTTGTGTAGCTCGTCGAGAAGATTGGCGCGCAGCCGCCGGATCATGCTTGCCGTGCCCCCGGTGCCGATGATCAAGACCGGAATCCAGAGATGGGCGAGTATCGACTTCGCCTTGGCCCAGCTCATCGGCTCGCCGAGATATTGCTGGTCCATGAGATGGCCGATGGATGTGCCGAACCAGATGTTGGCGAAATACATCAGGATCAGCGCCAGCATGAAGTTCGGAATGGCAAGGCCGAGAAGGCCGAAGAGAGTCAGGCCGTAGTCGCCCCAGCTGTATTGATGCGTGGCGGAGTACATGCCGATCGGAAAGGCGATGAGCCAGGTGAAGATGATCGTGACGAAGGAAACCAGCACGGTCAGCCACATTCGGTCCCCGACGACGTCGCGGACCGGCAGCTCATATTCGAAGGAATAGCCAAAATCGCCGCGCAGCATCCCGCCGACCCAGTAGAAGTAGCGAATGACCGGTGGCCGGTCGAAACCATAGTCCTTGCGCATCATCTCGATGCGATCGGAATCCACCGCTTCGCCCTGAGCCCGAAGCTCGGCAACATAGCTGTCGAAATAGTCGCCGGGTGGAAGTTCGATGATCGTGAACACCAGTGCCGATATGACCAGCAGCGTTGGAACCATCACGGCAATGCGCCAGACAAAATATCGAAGCACGCTCAGGACTCTCCAAGCCAGAATGTATCCGGCATGTAGACACCGAAATAGGCGGTCGGGTCGTAGCCGTAGAGCGCCTTGTCAGGCAGATTGCGCAGCCGCGAGGACGCCAGAACCGGCTGATGCGTTCCGTTCACGGTGCCGATCGAAAACACCTGGTCGGTGTAGATCGACAGCATTGAATTCCAGATTTCGGCACGCTCCGTGGCTTCGGTCGATGCCTTCCAGCGTTTGAGCAAAGCCATCAGCTCGACCACAGGCGGAAGATCGGGCGCCTCACCGACCTTGCCATGAGACAAGTGGTGAGCACCCCAGAGCGGCCATTGCAGCTGGTCGTCCATAGTTGGGGCCAACTGGTACGGGTTCATGTCGGCGGTCGGCACGCCATTGTCGATGCCCGACCACATCGACATCATGATCTGGCCGCCAAGCGCGCGGCTGCGGAAGATATCGCGCTGCGAAGTCCGGATGAACAGGGCGATCCCGATCTTGCGCCAGTGATCGGTGATGAGTTCGAGCGCGTCGGTTTCCAGCGTGCTTTCGCCGGCCGTCTCCACTATGATCTGCGCTGGGCGTCCGTCGGGAAGTATCCGCAGGCCGTCATCGTCACGCGTCTGAAGCCCGGCCTCGTCGAGCAGGGCATTGGCCTGGTCGGGATCATGGGCGACCCAGGCTTTCGCGAATTCCGGCCGGTAGAGCGGGCTCTCCGGCAGGACCGTATCGGCACTTTCCTGCCCCAGTCCGTAGAACACGGCCAAATTGATCTCGCGCCTATCCACAGCGAGCGAAAGGGCGCGGCGCACGCGAACGTCACGAAGAAGGCCGCGCCACACCTGGTCGGCACAATTCAGATTGGGCAGCAGCGCCAGCCGCGAACCCTGTGTGCGTTTCCAAAGATGCATCTTCACCGGGTAGCGCTTCTCCGCATCCTTCAGGAAGGAGTAGTCGGTGAAGTCAATTCCCATGCTTTGCAGGTCGCTCTCGCCCGCACCGGTCTTGGCGGAAATGATCGCCGGCGAGCTGACATTCATGACAATCCGGTCAACATAGGGCATTTGCCGGCCATTCTCGTCTATTCGATGAAAGAACGGGTTGCGCTCGAAGACGAATTGCTCGGCCGGGGGCTTGGTCCGGTTCCGCCATGGATCGAGCGTCGGCAGTTCCGGGTTCTCCGGGCGATACTGCCGCGACATGCGGATATGCAGGAGCGTCCATTTCTTGGCCCGGTTCTCCTTCATCAGGCCGGCGAGCCGAAATGGATCCTGGTATTTCTTGTGGAACTGCTTGAGATAGGTGGCCGGCAGAACCAGCGATAGCGGCGAAGCAGCAGCAAGCTTGGGCAGGAAGTCGGGATTGGGCGCATCCCAACTATAGCGGACCGTCGACGGATCGACGATCTCGAAGCGTGGCGGCTTGGCGTTCGCCAGCAGGGCAGGGGCAAGCCCGCCTTGCGAAAGCTCATCGTTCAGCCAGACATCTTCCCAGCAATAGCGAAAATCCTCCGGCGTCAGCAGGCTACCGTCAGACCATTTATGGCCTTCCCGAATCTTGAAAGTGAAGACGCGATCATCCGCTACGTCGAAACTTTCGAGAATGTCGGCTTGCAAGTTGAGCTTTTCGTCATAGCCGACCAGGCGAGCATACCCGTAGATCGTCATCATCCGGATATCTTTCTGGCTGCCGATGATCGTGCGCAGCGTGCCGCCATACTGGCCGGGCTGCCGGCCCATCGCGGCGAGGTTCAACGCGCGCGGGCTCTTGGGCAAGCGTTCGGCGAGTGCCGGCAGCGCCTTGGCCTTCAGCTGCGGCTGAAGAAATTCCGGCTCCAGATCGCCGGCGCGCGACGTGCCCGGCAGAAATGCCGAAGCCATAAGTCCAAGGACGGTGCGCCGGCTGATCAATGGCGTAACTCGCTGACATCGGCCGTACGCCGGGCCAGCACGAGGTGGCCGCCGCCAAGGTCGAGCGGCGACAGCATATCCTTGTCGCTCCCGTCGCGGAATTGCGGTCCCCATGCGCTGGTGTCGGAAGCGCCGTCGAGCTTCAGCGTTTTGAAGTCCATCGGCCTGTCGAGATCGGGGAAAGGTACTGCGGCGACCAGTGAGCGCGTGTAGGGGTGGACCGGTTTCCTAAGCAGAATTTCGCGCGGCGCGAGCTCGACGATACGGCCGCCGCACATCACCGCGATGCGGTCTGCCATGTAGTCCACCACCGCCAGGTTGTGGGATATGAACAGGTAGGTCAGGCCCAGTTCCTTCTGCAGGTCCTTCAGAAGGTTCAGGATCTGCGCCTGGACGGATACATCGAGTGCCGAAACCGGCTCGTCGCAGATCAGGAGTTCAGGCCCCAGCGCCAACGCGCGCGCGATGCCGATACGCTGACGCTGCCCGCCGGAGAAACTGTGCGGATAACGCTTTATGAAGCGCGGATCGAGCCCGATTGCCTGCATCAGGCTCTTGACCGTGACGAGTCGGGACGCGGCATTGCCACGTTGATGGATTTCCAGCGGCTCGCTCAAGATGTTCTCCACCGTCATGCGAGGTGAAAGCGACGAAACCGGGTCCTGGAAGACCATCTGGATTTTCGCGCGCAGCATGCGCAGGGCGTCTCCCTCGGCTTCCAGGACGTCGATCGGACCATCGCTGCCGTTGAAGATCACAGAGCCGCCGCTTGGTGTGACAGCCCGCATGAGGACTTTGCTGACGGTGGTTTTGCCGGAGCCGCTTTCGCCGACAAGACCCAGACACTCACCCCGCCTGATATCGAAGCTCACGCCGTCGACGGCGCGAACAGAGGTTTGATGATCTCCGCCGAACCATCCGGACTTGCGGATGGTGAAGGTCTTTGTCAGATCCCTGACCGACAGCAGGACGTCGTCCGGCCCCTTCGATGCCGGCGCCGTCTGCTTGCCGAGCAGGTTCCCGACATTCACCGGCACCTCGCGGAGCGCCTTTAGCCTTTCGCCAGGCTTCAGGTCGAAATGCGGAACGGCTGCCATCAGGCCCTTCAGGTAAGGGTGGCCTGGCCGGCGGAATATCGCCTCGACAGGTCCCGCTTCCATGATCTCGCCATGGTACATGACCACCACCTCGTCGGCGACATTGGCGACCACGCCAAGGTCGTGCGTGATCAGCAGCATCGCCATGTTCAGCTTGGCCTGAAGCCCGCGCAGCAATTGCAGGATTTGCGCCTGGATGGTGACGTCCAACGCCGTTGTCGGCTCGTCGGCGATCAACAGGGCGGGCCGGCAGATAAGCGCCATGGCGATCATGGCGCGTTGACGCAATCCTCCCGAAAGTTCAAACGGATACATGTCATAGGCGCGCTTGGGGTTGGGAAAGCCGACAAGGTCGAGCATTTCCTCGGCCCGCGCCTTGCGCTCCGCCCGCGCCATGGGCGTATGAATCTGCAGGGATTCGCTTACCTGATTGCCTACCGTGTGCAGCGGCGACAGTGATGTCATCGGCTCCTGAAAGATCTTGCCGATGCGGCTGCCTCTCAACGCCCGGATTTCGGGTCCGTCACGCGGCATCTGCAGGATATCCTGCGTCGTGCCGGGCTTTTCAGGATCGGAAAACAGGATACGGCCGCGAACATGGGCTGTGTTCGGCAAAATGCCCATCACTGCCTGGCTGAGAACCGATTTTCCGGAACCGGACTCACCTACAAGCGCAGTGACCTTGCCGGGCAAGACGCGAAGATTTGCACGTCTGACGGCATGCAACGGTCCGCCGATAATGGCAAAAGAGATGCCAACATCCTCGATCCGCAGCAGATCAACACCCGAATTCATTCTCACACCAGCCCCACTCTGGCAGCCCGCCCGGCGGCGGGCCCAGAAAGCGAGACTAACGCATTGGCAGCGCAGAGCAACTTGGATTCGAAATCGGTCGCCAGTTCCCTGGCGGAACCGGCGACCGGACTGCGCACCAAAGGCGTTCGGATCAGATCGTGGCGGTTACTGGAGCTTCCTCCGGTCGGCCGCCGACAGCCGCGCTGCATCGCGATGAAGCAGCATGACCTGCTCGGCGTCGGATATTCGGTCGTGAATCGGCTCCAGCGCACCGTCTTCATCGAGTGCGAGAGCACCCGACAGATCGGGTGAAAGCACCGTCAGCTTCTGTTTGACGCCCGCCAGTTCCTCGTTGCCGAGCGTCAGCCAGCTGTTGGCGCCGCAATAGCCGGCGAAGTCTTTGCTGGCGAGAACGCTGTGCGGATATTTCTTGGTCAGGGTCTGGAGGCGCTGGACCTCGTTTACAGCCGAGCCGAAGACAGAGAATGTGAGCCGGTCCGTAAGCCCGACATTGCCGAACATCACATTGCCGACATGCAGGCCGATGCCAAAGTTTATGTCGCCCAATCCCTGCTCCTTTCTGCGCAGATTGAGATCTTTCATGCGCGCCGTGGCCTTGTGCGCTGCCGCAAGAGCAGCCTGGCAGGCGATCTCGGACTGCGAGCGGTGCCTTTCGCAAGGGAAGACGGCAATGAAGCCATCCCCCAGGAAACTCATGATCTGCCCGCCTCTGCGATTGAAAGGTGCAGCAATGGCATCGAAGAACTGGTTCAGCGTATCGATGTAGATTTCGCGGCCGGAAGTTTCGGCAAGCCTTGTCGAGCCGCGCATATCGGCCATGACCAGTGCGGCCCGGATTGTGTCGCCCTCGCCGCGCTTGATCTGGCCGTCCAGCACGCGCCTGCCGGCGTCGCCGCCGAGATACGTGGTCATCATGTTGTCGGCCAGCTTGGTGAGCACCGCCATCTTCGTTGCGATAGCGAGATGGTTCTGGATGCGCAGCAGCGCTGAAATCATGCTGTCGCTGAAGCCTGCAGCGCTGTCGGTCGACCAGGACCCGAGCATGCCCTGACTGGTATTGCCGTTGAAGGGATGCACGAATGCCATGTAGTCGGTCACGCCCATAAGCCTGAGGTCATCGAAAACAGGAAATTCCGACGGTACCGACGGGTCGAGCCGGCGCCGCAGATGGTCGAGCTTGTTGCTGAGCAGATGGTAGTATGGGCTGGTCAGGAATCTGTCAGAATGAGCGCCGTCCTCTTTGCGGAAGCCTTCCACTTCCATGCCCTGGCCGCGAATCCAGGTGAAGCCAAGCGCGTCATAAAGCGGATGAAGCATCGAAAAGCTCAAATGCACCCGCTTCAGCGGCAGGCCGGCAGCAGCCAGCCGTTCACAAAAACCCTTTACCAATGTTTCCAGGGCGTCGCCCGCCAGCGCCGATTGGGTGAGCCAATCGGCAACCTTGTCCATGAGAATGCTGGAAATTTCTGCTTGCGCTGTGCTCATGCTGTCTTGAGACCCGTCGAAGACGAGCCATTCTCCTTTGATCCGCCCCAACACGGTCCGCTAACGACCCCAGGGATAAGACCCTCGAAGTCAATGAAGCCGGCTTTGGGCAAAAGCCGGCGAGGGGCATTATGTGGCGAGGCTGCCGCGGGAGTGCAATCACGATCCTGACATCGGGCAAAAAAACTCGTCGGCTCAGACGCGGTCAGGCCTTCACCACCGTCTCTCGGGCCAGCCCGAGGCGGCCAAAAACATTGCGTGTGTCGACGATCAGAAGAGCGTGATCAGCGACCGCCTGATAGTCGATCGCGTCGTGGTCGGTTGCAATGACGACAGCATCGAAATCCTTCAATGCCGCCTCGGTCAATTCGACCGAGCGCCGCCCCTTGATCGTCATATGCTCCCGTGTGGTCGGGATCTCGGTAACATGCGGATCGTGGAATTCCGCCTTGCCGCCCCATTCCTCGATGAGTTCAATGAGCCGCAATGAGGGGCTTTCGCGGATGTCGGGCACATTCTTCTTGTAGGCGAGCCCGATGATGAGAATGCGCGAGCGGCTGAGCGCCTTGCCGCAGCGCTGGTCCAGCGCCTTCGCCAGTTCATCGACCACATGACGCGGCATGGCCGTGTTGATCTCTGCCGCCAGCTCGATGAAGCGGGTCGGCATTTCGTATTCGCGCGCCTTCCACGTCAGGTAGAAGGGATCGATCGGAACGCAGTGCCCGCCGAGTCCGGGGCCAGGATAAAAAGGCATGTAGCCGAAGGGCTTGCTCTTTGCCGCCTCGATCACCTCCCAGATGTCGATACCCATCGCGCCGAGCACGACCTTCAACTCGTTGACCAGGGCTATGTTGACCGAGCGGAAGATGTTTTCCGTCAGCTTGACCGCCTCGGCGGTCGCCGTGGTGGAAACTGGAACGACGGTCTTGACCACGCCCTGGTAGAAAGCCTGCACGAGTATCGCCGCTTCAATGCCGTCGCCTGCCACGACCTTGGGGATCGTCGCGACTTCAAAGCTGCGGTTGCCGGGATCCTCGCGTTCGGGCGAGAAACCGAGGAAGAAGTCTATATTCGACTGCAAGCCGGTCTCTTCCAGTATCGGCTTGATCACGTCGTCGGTGGTGCCGGGATAGGTGGTCGATTCCAGCACGATCAGCTGGCCGAGACGCAAATGCTTCGCGACGGTGCCTGCCGTGTTCCTGACAAAGGAGAGGTCCGGCTCACGGTTTTTCGTCAGCGGTGTCGGAACGCAGATGATGATGACATCGCAGACGGCCAGTTCGGCAAAATCCGCAGTGCCGCGGAACCGTCCGCTCGCCACCTGGCCGGCAAGGGCTGTCGACGTCACCGCCTCAATGTAGGATTGGCCGTTGTTCAGGCTCTCGACCTTCTGGGCTTCGATGTCGAAGCCGGAAACCGGGAAGCCGACGCGTGCGATCGCAACTGCCAGCGGCAACCCGACATAGCCCAGCCCGATCACACCGACTTGCGCGGCGCGTGTCGAAATCAGGTTCAGAAGACGGTCATATGTCGATCGTGAGGCGTCCAAAAATCTGCTTTCCGTCAATTCGGACAGGCCGTCCGCGCCCATGGCGAGGCTCACCTGGTTGCCCAAGAACCCGAGGCATATTGCGGAAAATCGATTTCCGCAAGCTGTCGTCAGACCGGCACCTTCGCCTTCAGGCTTGCGGCGGCCATCGCATAGCCGCCGGCGGCGCCATCGATGAAATGAACGTGATCGCGCTGCAGCGGCGAGGCGACGAGGCATGTCATCAAGGCCGATTTCTGGCGGTGCAGGCCATAGTTGCAGATGCCCGCCTCTTCCGCCTGTTTCAGCCGGTTCTCGATCCGTCGCAACACATCCGCGTCAACGTCGATAGTCATCTTCAAGCCGTCGTCGAACTTCCGGAAATCCGAATTGCTGGCCACGTCGCGTTTGTAGATCTTCGGATCGAAGCTGCCGATCGTCCAGCCATATCTATCGGTGACAGCCGTAAGCGTCAGCTGGAACAATATCCACAGCTTCGACAGCCACCGCCATCCTGCCGGCGCCATGGCCCGCGCCTCGATATCGAGGCCGGCGGGCGAAAAACTGTAGGCCGGACCGTTCACCGGCAACGGGTGGCCATCGCGTTCCTGCCCCCCGGCAAGGGCGATGATGTCGGAAGCCAAAGACTGAAAACCGCGCAAGTCGCGCGACGGCCCCGGGATGGCTATGATCGAGACGATTTCGCCGTGCCGGGCGTCGATCGGGTTCCAGCGGCAGGAGAGGCCGGTAAGATCCGGCCGTGTGCCGGCTGGCGCAGGATCGATGCGGTAGCGCCCCGCTTTCATCTCGGCTTCCGCCCAACTGCCGCCACCGCCCGCGAACATGGCATAGAAGACCGCTTCGGAGGCCCGGAACCTCGCCACGCGAACGTCGAGGCCTTGCGCTCTTATATCCTCTATCGGCACGATTGCGGCACGCAAGGTCAGGTCCAGTTCGTCCGCCACCCATCTCTGGACAGCGGCCAGCGCGTTGCGGGTGATCTCCAGAGCCGAGCCGGGAAACGCCACGAGCGCGCCGTCGCCGCCGAAGACAAAGGGAAGATCCCGCCGACCCAGCGCATTGAGCAGCGCCGAGATAACGCTGGCGCCGGCCATATTGACGGTTTTATAGCGCCCAGCGTTGATCGCCTTGGTCGAGCCGACAATATCGGCGGTGGCCAGCGCCCAGCCATCCGGGAGAGGCCGATAGTTATCGATATCGGCAACGCTTTCGAACCTTGCGAAGACCGGCAAAGAAGCGACAAACGGATCGGACGCTGCAGCTGTTTCCATGAGCATCAGATACCACATTCCACTGCTTGAAAGTGAGTCGATCATGCTTCGAAATTGACTTGCGCAGGCTTTCCGATGATAGGGTCGGGCGATGCGAATTGCCTTCTACGCGCCGCTGAAGTCGCCCAATCATCCCGTTGCCTCCGGCGACCGCCAGATGGCACGGACGCTGGTCAAGGCGCTGGAGCATGCAGGGCATAGCGTCGAACTAGCATCCGAATTGCGCTTCTATCTACGCGAACCGGTTCCGAAAATTTTCGATGCGCTCAAGATCGAAGCCCGAGAGGAAGCCGCGCGGCTGACAAAGCTTTGGGATCGTGACGGCAAGCCCGATCTCTGGTTCTCCTATCATCCCTATTACAAGGCGCCCGACCTGATCGGACCCGAGCTGGCGTCGGCCTTTGCTATCCCCTGTGTGACAGCGGAAGCCTCCTATTCGAGGCGGCGCAACGCCGGTTTGTGGGCCGACACGCAAGCGTTGGTGGCGCGAGCCGTCGAACAGGCAGCGCTGAACATCTGCTTCACGCAAAGGGATCGTCAGGGACTGGCAGATGCGATTCCCGACGCCGCTCTCGGTATGCTCTCGCCCTTCATCGACACATCGGCATTCCGGGAAATGCCGGCACGGGGTTGTCCGACGCGCCTCGTTACCGTCGCCATGATGCGCCCGGGCGACAAAGTCGAAAGCTATCGCATGCTGGCGCAGGCGCTCGGTCCGATCGGCCACCTGCCCTGGACCATGTCGGTCGTCGGGGATGGGCCTGCCCGTGACGAGGTCAAAGCGCAATTCGCCGGCTTGCCCGGCGATCGTATCGTATGGCTTGGCGCGATTGAGCCGGCCGCCGTCGCGGATGTCCTCTACAGTGGGGGAATTTACGTCTGGCCGGGTTACGGCGAGGCCTATGGCGTTGCCTATCTTGAAGCACAGGCCGCCGGCCTTCCGGTGGTGGCTCAGGACATCGCCGGCGTGCCGGAGGTCGTGCGGGATGGCCAGACCGGGTTTCTCACCCCGCCGGGCGATGTGGCGGCGTTCGCTTCTGCCATTGAAAGGCTTCTCACCCGTAACGACGAAAGAACCATCATGGCCGCGGAAGCCAGACGTTTCATCCTCGAAGAACGTTCCCTCGGTGTTGCAGCGGGGCGTCTGGCCGAACTTCTTGCGAAGATCCCGGTTTCATGACATCCGATCGGATCTGGCAGCCCTTGGTGGAAGAACTGGCGTGCCGGCAACGGGCGGGCCGTAAGGCAGAGTTCTGGCTGCGTGACGATGACGCCGTGGATCCGACGCCCGCGCTTGATCGGCTGCTCGACCTCACCGGTGAATTCGCGGTTCCGGTCACTCTGGCCGTCATTCCGGCCCTGACTGATGAGAAGCTTGTCGTCCGGCTTGACGAGGCGCCGCATACCGCGGTCGCCATCCATGGCTGGGCGCACCGAAATCATGCGCCCGAGGATCAGAAAAAGCAGGAGCTCGGCGCGCATCGGCCACGCGAGGCGGTGCTCGATGATCTGGCTCGCGGGCTGTCGCACGTAACCGGCCTGCACGGCGCACGTGCCGTTCCGATGCTGGTGCCACCCTGGAACAGGATCGACGCCGGCTTGGTACCCGACCTTGGATCGATAGGATTTTCGGCATTGTCGGTCTATGGGCCGCCGAAGCCGGCTCCACTGGCGGTCATCAACAGCAATGTCGACATCATGGATTGGCATGGCACGCGCGGCTGCCGCGATCATGGCCTATTGGTTCAGGCTATCATCGCGCAATTGCAGCGTGCAATCGACGGCGGCGAACCGGTCGGCCTGCTCACCCACCATCTCGTACATGATGAATCAGCCTGGCTGTTCCTCGAACGGCTGTTCACAGTCACCGCACAGACTGAAGCCTGCGCATGGCTTCCGATCGGGACATTGATGGGGCGCAGCGCCGGTAGAGGAAAATAGCTCAGCGCTTTTTGTGCAATGAGCCCGGAAATTTGAGCGTCTGGCCATCCCGCGCGGCAAAAGCGCCGGCAAACCTGTCTTTGGCCAGTTTCTCGATTTTGTCCAGTTGTTCGTCGGTGCGTGTCGGATCGTGGTGAAACAGCGCAAGCCGCCGCGCACCGGCCGCCTCACAGAGCTTGACGCCCTGTTGCCAGGTCGAATGCCCGTTACCGCGGCGGCGTTCCATTTCCTGGTCGGTGTAGGTGCAATCGTAAATGACGAGGTCGGCATCTTCGATCAGGGCGAGCACCGCCTGATCGAGTTTGTCCGGCTCGTGCTCAGTGTCTGTGATCACCGCCACGACCCGGCCGCCCCATTCGACCCGGTAGCCTATGCAGCCGCCCGGATGGATAAGACTGCCGGTTCGGACCACCACCCCTTCGCGCGGGCGAAGCTCGTCTCCGGATACGAAATCGCGGCAGTCGAGGCTTGCCTTGCAGATCTCCAGTTTCACCGGAAACCACGGCGGCCGCATGAACTCATCGACCATCTGCCGGGTCGTCATGCGTCCTGCAAGATGCCCGGACCAAAGCGTAAGCTTGACGCGCCGGTCATAGATCGGCGCAAAAAACGGCAGCCCGATGATGTGATCGTAATGGCAATGGGTGAAAAACAGGTCGAAATCGGTCACGCCTGACGTCCGAAGCGCCGGGCCGGCAGGCCGTAGGCCAGAGCCCGCGTCGAATAGAAGCGTATGTTTACCGCACCGCATCTCAATGCAGCTCGTGTTGCCGCCATAGCGAGAGAATTCTGGCCCCGATACCGGAACGCTGCCGCGCACGCCCCAAAACCTGACCAGGAAAACTTCGTAGTCCATGCTACCCCTTCCCAGTCCCCGTCGCCCATCGTAGCCAAACAACTGCTGCTAGGCGAGACAGGTTTTCTCCCGGGTGACCTTCTCAGCAAGAGGCCAGTGCCATCGCGACGGCGAGGATCGAGCGCACGTCATCCGTTATTTGGTGCTTCGTGCGTCGATCAGATCCGCGGTCGTATGGCTTAGGCGATCGGCAAGAACCCGCAATATCTCGATGGTCATTTCCGGGAACTCCCTCATAAGCCTCAGGAAATGATCCTTGCGGATCCTCAAGACTTCCAGCGGACTTGCCGCTCTGACGGTGGCGGTGCGAGAGCTGTTGCACAATATGGCGATCTCGCCAACAATCGAATTGGGCTCCAGTTCGGCAACTTTTATCGGCCCGCTGTCGGAATCGACCAGAATATCCGCCCTGCCTGAAAGGATGACATAGGCGGCGTCTCCCTCGTCGCCCTGCCGGAAAAGGATCTGGCCGGCGCCGTAGCTCACACGATCGGATGTGAACGCAAGCAGCTTGAGCTTTGTCGGCTCGATGGCAGAGAACAAGGGAACGCGTTGCAGCATTGCAACTTCATCCTTGAGCAGCATTGTCGCAAACCTCCCCAAAATTCGCGTTTGCCAGACTAGAGCAACGGACGCCCTGATGGAATGAATTCTGTTTCCGGGATGGCGAGACGAACCGCGCGAAAGGTGGCGAGCCCGATGTCGTGCGATCGGGCGATGCCGCCAGGAAATGGCGTCCGCCAACCGGAAACCCGAAGAGCCGGGTTAATTTGCGGCAAACCCTTCGGGTTTCGGCGGGGTGTAGCCTCGCTGCGCCCTTCGTCGAATCCCTTGACCTTGCAGTAAATTCCCACCGGCAGAATGATCCCATCTGAATGTCCGTTGCTATGACAACAGTTCCTTGAATGTACCGTTCCCTGCCAAAAGTGTCTCGGGTGTTCCGTCTTCCACCAATTTACCCGAATCGAAGACGATAACGCGATCGAACATCATCGCCATCGCCGGATTGGTCACGACCCACACAATTGCCGGCGAATGGCCGTCGCGCCTGGCTTCCTCGAGCACGTTCCGCAAAACCTTGTCCTGCATGCGCTGGTCGAGCGCCGACAGCGGCCGGTTGAGAATGAGAAAATCAGGACGCTTGAGCAGGGCCCGGGCAACATCGAGCTTCTGTCGCTGTCCACTGGTCAGCCGCCTGCCGCCGGAGCCGACGTTGAAGTCCAGGCCGACATCCAGTAGTTCGGCATAAAGCCCAAGTTCGTCAAGAATGTCATAGACAATGGAGCGTATGCGGTCCGGCGCGTCGGGATGGTTGTTGCCCACACGCCCGAACAGGACATTATCCATGACGGTGGCCGCGGCAATGTATTTGGCAGGATCATACCGTTCAATGGCATTTTGCAGCTCGGGCGGCAGGTTCTCATGGAACAGGTTGCGTGCAGCGACGATCTTGCTCATCAGTTCATCGCTCAGCAGGCCGAAGCGGTGCCGGGGCTCGATATAGGCAAAGCTCAAGGTGACGATCATGGCGCGGTCGCTCTCCGAAACCGCCTCGTGGGGACGGTTCTTGAGCCGTTGCAGCAAGGTTTCGTAAGTGGGTATCTCCTCGGCGCTCATGAAGGCAAGTTGCTGGAAGAACGGGTGATCGGGCGGCAGGTCGGCAAACAGCTCGATCGCCTGTTCGGCGATCTCCATGCCCATTTCGTAGAGCGTGCGGTCGAGGCCGGCTTGCCTCAGCACAGAAGCAAAATAGGGATTGGCCGCCAGAGCCCTGTCGGCCAGTTCGGGGCCGGCGGCAGCGCCGAAGAGCAGGTTTTGGCCGATCGTTGCTTCCTTGTTGTAGGCGCCCGGTTCGAAAGGAACCACCAGTCCGCTCAGCCCTTCGTGTTCCAGCCGGGTTCGCAGCGCCGCACGCAGTTCGACGATCCGCCGGGCAAGCTCGCTGTGACGCGTGAGATCGGCCGAAGAGCGCAAGCCAAGATCCAGGATATCGCGCGATAGAACAACCGCGTCGAGTACCCGGCGCACGGCTTCAAAGAGGTCGTGCGGGCCGGTAGCGCCGGCGGAAACATAGTTGATCCAGTCGCTGTGGATATCAAGATCCGGATTGCCCGACAGGCGCGCCTCATGCATGTTCCAGCGGTGCTGGTCTGCCGCAGCACTGTCATAACGCACCGATGTCAGCGGCGCATGCTTCAACCCGTAGAGCAGGTTATCGCGCAGGCTTGCCTGGAACAGGAAAACATCCGACGAGGCATAGGACATGCGCCGGCCGGTCACTGCTTCGGGGAGTTCAAGCAAGTCGTCGGCGCCCGAAGCGACCCTTCCGCCGTCGGGCCAGTTCAGCCGCGCGAAGGCTTCTGCAAGCGCCTCGGCTCCACCTGTTGCGGTACTGAGCAGCGCCACCGTCTCACCCGGCTTGATCTTGAGGGAGACACGGTCGAGGAGCATTGCACCGCCATCATCTGCTATCGACAGACCGATCGCCGACAGGGGCTTGGTCATCGGATCGGGATCGTCGATCGTCAATGCCCCGATCCTCGGCGCAATGAGCCGATCGACGGTGAATTGTTCAACGACCTGCTGATATTTGACCTGGACATCCTGCCGCGCCTGATCCCAGTCGATCAGTTCCTTCATCGGTCCGGGCAGGTCCTTGTAGGCGCCGATCACGGCCACGAGCTGACCGACGTCCAGCCGCCCCTGGATGACCAGATACCCGCCGATCATGTAAAACAGAAAGGGCGTGAGCTGCGCGAGAAAATTGTTGAGGAATTTCACCATGAATTTCCATTGGTAAAGATCGAAGCGGATCTTGAAGATGAGCCCGAGCCGGGCAGCTATGTCGGCGCGCTCGTAGTTTGATGTGTCGTGGACGTGAACCGCGCCGATGCCGTCGACGATTTCGCCAACCCGGCCCGAAAGCGCGCGCGCCGTCAACTGCCGTTCGCGCCCGAGCACGATCAGCCGCCGCCGCATTCGCGGGATGAGCACGATCTGGACCGCCACGATCCCGGCCGCGATCATTCCGAGCCAGAAATTCTGGACCACGATGAACAGCATGGCCGTCAGCGCCTGGCCGCCGAGCAGCACCGGTTGCACGAAGGCATCGCCGATGAAGCCGCCCAGCGGCTCCACCTCGTCCTTCACCATGGTCGCCACTTCGGCGGATTTCACCCGCTTGAAGTAAAACGGCGGAAACCGCAGCACACGATCGACCAGTTCGAAGCGGATACGCCGCAGCATGCGTTCGCCGAGGCGGCCCTTGTAGGTGTTGATGTAGAGTTTGAACAGGCCGTTGATGACGACCAGCAAGAGGAACACAAGGCTCAGCGCAAACAGCGTCGCCACGCGGTCGAGCTGAAAACCGGAGAAGAACTGGACCTCTCCGATGAACGGCAGGTTATAGTGCAGCCTCATGAATGGCTGAGTCGCGCCCGGTTGCTCGAACCCGCTACCTTGGATTGGGCCGTTGATGATCAGCTTCGGCAGGTCGAAGGACATGAAATACGGGATCATCGAAAGCACGACGATCATCAATATCCAGAGCTGCTGCTTCCTGGTGTGCGTCCAGATATAGCGGGCTAGGCTGGGTTCCATATGCGGCTGTGGACCCTTCAGTTGGAACGATGCAGGATGTAAAAGCACCTGCTGGCGAATGGCGTGTCGGCAATTTCTTTGTCGCCAAAGACAAGCTCGAAGCTGCAGCGCACGGAAATTGTCCTGCGCTCAACGATGGAAGGAACCTGCGAGGCGGCGCGATCCAGTTCCGGCGCATGGTCGATGACAACGACATGGGCATTGCTGATCATCGAAGAAGGCGGCTGGCCAAACGGTTCGCGGCTTCGGTAGGGTTTCGGCGAATAGCCGAGCAGCACGAAGCCGCAGCTGAGCGGCTGGTGCTGGCGAATGGACGCCGATGGTCCGGACAGATGCAACAGGCTCTCTCCGGCACCGGGCAATGGCGAAGCGGCTTGCAGCATAATCACGTCCGCGAATCAACAGCCTTCCGGGAGGCAAGATTGCGTTGTGTCGCCCGAAATCCCAACCTACAAGACGAATATGATGGATGTCACGCAACCACGCAATGCCGGCATGGACTGGCACGAGCAAGCCTTTGACCTGACGCGGGGAATTGCTGCCTATGTCAAGTGCCCCCTGGTGGCAGCGCTGGCGCGCGTCATCACCAGGCATCCGAACGCCGATATCGCCAATGCCTTCAACCACAAGCAGGTCGCCTGCAAGATGTGGGCCCTCGACAGGCTGTTCGAAAGCTGCGGCGGCCGGTTCGGGCGCATATGGGTTCTGGGTGGATGGTACGGCGTATTGCCGGCAATGCTTTTCAACGACGCCCGCTTCGACGTCGCGGCGGTCGATAGCATCGACATCGATCCCGAAGTCGCGCCGGTCGCCCGGACCCTCAACCGGGAAGCCGGCGACCGGTTCCGGGCGCTGACGGCAGATATGTACGCACTCGACTATGCGGCCGGGCGGCCCGACCTGATGGTCAATACGAGCTGCGAACACATAGCCGATCTGCGCGCCTGGCTTGCTCTGCTTCCGCGGGGCACGACCGTACTGCTGCAATCGAACGATTATTTCAGCGAGCCGACGCACATCAACTGCGTGGCTTCGCTTGCAGCCTTCGAAGCAATGGCGGCGCTACGGGAGGTGCGGTTCTCCGGCGAACTGCCGACAAAAAATTATACGCGCTTCATGCTGATTGGAACTGTTTGACGCATTTCGCCCGGTTTGGGACAACGACATGCATAGACGAGGAGTTGAAGCGCGTCGCACGAATCTCGCCAGACGCGATGCGCGTTAGCATCTATCGTCTGTTTTGATCATGAACTTCTCCGAAACCGGGCCCCACTTTTAGGGACCATGTTCGATACCGCTGGCGCAGAATTTGCGCCGAGCGATGCGCGCCTTCCAGATCGAGACGATGCGCGGCTGGCGTCGGTCCCGCAAGCGCCTGTTCGATCGCTTGCGCCAAACCTTCAGGCGTTAGGTCCTTCTCCATCAGCACCGTTGCAAGACCGAGTTCTTCGAGCCTCAGGGTGCGAACCGTCTGTTCGGTTTCCCCGCCGGCTGCAAATGGAACGAGCAGAGAGCGACAACCCGCGCGCAGGACATCGCAGACCGTGTTGTAACCCGCCTGCGAGACCGACAGGCGGGCGCCGGTCAGCAGGCTGGCGAAATCCTCGCGGAACCGGAAGATGGACAGGACCGGCGAGGCATCGCGTGCGATCGCGTCAAACTCGTCTTTCGGCAGGTTGGGGCCGGTGATCAAACACCATTTCCAAGCTTTGTTGGCATTCCGCGCCGCTGCGATGGTGGAGCTGACAAGGCTCTTTCCGGCAGCCCCGCCGCCAACCGACACCAGAACGTCGAAGCGCTCGGAGGCCGCGGGCGATGGCGGCGCGGCAACGAGCCCTGTGTAGGTGACCTCGGCCTTGATCGCCCCAGCCAGTGGAAATGTCTTGTCGATGGTTGCGAAGGCCGGATCGCCATGGACGATGACAAGGTCGAAATGCCTGTTGATCAGATCGACCGTTTCCTCGTTTCGGCCCGGCTTGACGCGCTCCTGAAGGATATCACGGACCGACGTCGCCAGTAGCGGTCTGGGCGACGTCGCGTCGATGGCCTCGATCAGCGGCAGGAGTTCGAAACGCATCTGCCGGCGTCCAAATGGAAAAGCCTCGACAATGACGATATCAGGCCTGCAATCTCGGAAGGCCTGCAGCAGCATCTCTGAACGCCATCTCTTGAAATCATCGTCGATGGGTTTGCCCTGCAGGTCGACAAGTCCGGAAAATCCTTCATCACCGGAGGTGACAGGTGGCAGGGTTACAGATTTCACACCCACGCCCGGAAACCCCGCGATCGGCGCTCCGCCGGTCACGACGGTTACGTCAAACCCGTCATCGACCAGAGCCGCCGCAATGCGGCTGGCGCGCGCGAGATGGCCGATACCGAGCAGGTGCTGGACATAGAAGAAAGCGCGCAGCCGCTTCATTCGGCGGCCCGCCACTCCCGCTCGAACAGTTCCTTGAGCTGTCCAATGCTTGCCAAATGATCGAAATTACCGCGCACGCGCCGCTCTGCGGCGTCGCCGAGGCGGGCGCGCAGCACGGGATCACGGATCAGGCGCTCCAGCGCCTGCGCCAGGGCAATTGGGTTTTCCGTCGGAACCAGCAGCCCGGTTTCATCCGGCGATAGAAGCTCCGGCACGCCGGAAATATCGGTCGACACGCAGGCAAGCCGCTGGCTAGCCGCCTCCACCAGAACATTCGGCAGACCGTCCCGGTCGCCATTTGCGGTGATCCTGCAGGCCAGGGCGAAGATGTCGGCGCAGCGGTAGTGATCAAGCACCTCCTCCTGCGCAAGCGCGCCTTTCCAAAAGACGCGGCCATCCAGGCCGAGCTTTTGCGCCAGCGCCTTGAACCGTTCCAGTTCCTCGCCGCCGCCGATATGCTCGAAACGCCACGCCAAATCACCAGGCAAGAGGGCAAGGGCCTCCAGCAACGTATCGTAACCTTTCTTTTCAACGGCGCGCCCCACACTCAGAATGATAACCGGTTGGTCCGGCGCCGAGCCGTCATGCTGTTTTCGCGCCTCACTGATACTGCCGAAGCGATCAAGGTCGAGCCCATGATAGCTCAGATGCACAGACGCGTTGCCGTTAGCGAGTTTTTTCAGACGGTCGAAGCCGGTTTTCGTGCAAGTTACCGTCCAGCGGGCCGAGGAAAGCTTGCCAGCCAGATCCCAGTCCGCCGAAGTCCAGATGTCCTTGGCATGGGCCGAGCAACTCCAGGGCAGGCCACGAAGCTGGCTGGCATAGCGCGTCACCGATGCCGGTGTATGCGCGAAATGTGCGTGCAGCCAGCCCGCGTCTTCCGGCCATTCGGCCGCCAGCACGAGCGCTTGCCCGAAGCGGCGCGCGCGATTGCGCGTAAAGTCGCGGCCGAGGTCGATAGCCAGCGATCCGAGCGCGCGCCAGAAGCCCGGCCGAAGCAGATAAGCAAACAGGGAGCGAACCACGCGCAGCGGCTCTTCATGCAGATATTCCGGCAGATAATGGACGGGCGCTTTGATCTCGTCATGCACGGGGTGGCGTTTTGCGTCGGTCGGCCGCCTGAGCGCGAAGAGTATCAGGTCGAACCCCGCACGCTCCAGACCGAGCAGTTCCTGCGCGATGAAGGTTTCCGACAGCCGCGGATAGCCCTTCAGAACCACGACGATCTTGCGATGTTGCAACTCAGATCATGCCTTCAATGACCGAAAGGTGATGGCCGCCCCGCCGGTCGAGCAGTTCCGAGACGATTTCAGAAATGTGAGGCAGCCCTTCCAGCGTCAGATGCGGATGGCTCTGCGATGGGCCGGGCCGGGCCGGCAGCACCTCCAGCGCATTGGCAAACCGCTGGGAATCCTCGGCTTCTTCCGGCAAAAGCATCTCAATGAGGCCGAGTTCGGCTGCGCGCCGTGCTCGAATCAGTTGTTCCTCGCGGGGCTTGACGCGCGGCACGATCAGCGCCGGCTTGTCGAAAGACAGTATCTCGCAATAGGTGTTGTAACCGCCCATCGCCACGACCGCCTTGGCGCCGGCAATGAGATCTTCCATGCGGTTGTCGAACTCGATGATCTTGATATAGGGGATCTTGGCCCCCTTCTTGAGCAGCTTGTTGCGCTTGCGCGCCGGCATGTAGGGCCCAAGCACGATCAGCGCCCTATGCTGCAATTGCGGATCCTGCTGATAGGCATCGATGACACTGTGGATCAGGTCGCCGCCGTCACCGCCGCCACCGGTGGTAACGAGGATATAATCGCCGTCGGGCCGGTGGCCGGGCAACTCGTTCTTCTGCAGGCTCCGTTGCAGGAAACCGACGAACTTCATCTTTGCCCTGACAGCCGGCGGCACGTCCAAACCGATCAGCGGATCGTAGAAATCCGGCGGACCATAGACCCAGACCTTGTCGTAGAACAGGCCTATCTTGCGCATCACATCCCTGTGTGCCCACTCTGCTTCGAGCAGATGCGGCGCGTCCATCACCTCGCGCAGGCCGAGCACGAGCGTGGTGCCCCGCGTCTTAAGGTAGGACAGCGTGTCCTCGATCTCACCGCGCAGGCCAAGCGGTTCCTTGTCGACGATGAAGATATCCGGCCGGAAGGTCTCGGCTGTGTGGCGGATGATCGACTGGCGCATCCTTAGCGTCTCATGCAGATCGATATCCTTTTCCAGCGAGGTGTATTCGCCGTTGCGCAACTTGATGACGCTGGGGATCTTCACGAAGTCGACACGGGCGCGGTAGTCGAAGGCGCCAGCGATAGTCGCACCCGAAATGATAAGCACCTGAAGTCCGCGGAAATCCTCGACCAGCGAATGCGCGATCGTCCGGCAGCGCTGCAAGTGGCCGAGCCCGAACGTGTCGTGGCTGTACATGAGAATTCGAGCATTTTGTACGTGCTGGGTCATTGTTGAACGTCTTTTGGAATTCTCGCCTGAGGACCGTGGACGACCCCGCACGAAACCATCCTCGCGGGTCTGCCGACCTGTTTTGGAGCATGACGGCGCAATTATCAATTACCCAAGAGGGTCCATATGCAGAAGCCAGGAAGCTGCGTCTGCTCAGTTGCCACGCTGGTCCAGAAGAACCTGCATCATTTCTGGTCTTGATCATCTCGGATTGGCAGCGAAGATTCGGATAAGGCGGCGTTGGCAGAAATAGACGTTTCCAAGGTTGGGGTCGAGCGTTCGAATCGCTTCATCCGCTCCAAGTTCTCTCAAGGGAATCAAGCTATTGAGGGGCGCCTTTCGGGACGCTTTTTGCTTACAAGGCCAAGCTTTGCCGCCTCCTGAAAGCCGATGTCCGAGTGACCAGGTTGACGGTCTCTCTCGCGCTAAAAGCAGCCATCAAAGGGTGACAGGTCAGCGCTATTTGTCATCTGTCCAAAATCTGCCCCTGCTGATAACCGGCGCTTGCATACATGCCAGTGGTTCTGAATTCTGTCGGACTGACGCCGAAGCCACGTCGGAATACCTTGGCGAAGTAGTTGGGATCTTCGAAGCCGCACATGCCGGAAATATCCTTCACCGGAAGGTCGGCGGACATGGTCAGTAGCTTTGCGGCGCGGTCGAGGCGTCTGTTGAGGACGAACTCAGCCGGAGGAATACCTTCATGCGCTGCGAACACACGTGAGAAATGCGCGCGACTGAGACCGGAAAGCCGCGCCAGCTCATCGACCGGCAACGGCAGATGCAGATGCGCACCGATATAGTCAGTCACCTGACGCACTACCGAATTCTCCGCCACGTCATTTCCGTGCAGTTCGAACACGTCGTCATAGAGTGCCATGGCCGCCTCGTAGGAAATTGCCGAGGCGCGTGCCGGCGTTGAGCCGTCGCCTTTGACCAGCCGGTAGGCGCAGTCGGCCAGATTATCGACGGTCGCTGCCCGAAGGCTGAACACCGGTCCTTTCGTTGCCAGGACTTCTCTATGGATGCGCAACGCTTCCGCCCCATGCATCGATATCCAGAAAAACTCCCAGCGCCCGCCTTTTTCGACCCAGTAGCGGTGCGAATGCGGAACAACCAACAGCATCGTCTCGCCCGGAGCGATGCGGTAGGACCTGGTTCCGTAACGCAGGTTTCCGGTGCCGCTGATGGTGTGCTGTATCACTGTGAACGGCGTCTGCCCGCGCCTGCGGCCATCCCAGCTATAGCCGGCATCCGTTCTCACGTCGTAGCCGGTGCTCGTCGGCATGGTGTGCAATCGCTGCCGAGCGCGCGGCAGGGAAATCATTTTCATCACCGGTCCAAGGTCGACGAGTTTTTGCAGCACAAAATTACCCTACAAAGCACATCTACGCCCTACCGGAGGGGCGTGATCTTACGCATATTGACCAAAAAACAAAAGAGATGAGGATGAAACCCCGGTTGCACGCCGCCTGGTTGCGTGTCTTCCGAATAACACGCCTGGACTGGATTTCTACGAACCGATTTTACCTATCGGTCCAATCCGCTTGCGGAGAAGGTTCGAATGAGCAGATTTAAGATCGCAATCATTGGCGCGGGCAGCGTCGGTTTCACCAAGAAGCTGTTCACGGACATCTTGTGTGTGCCGGAGCTGCGCGACATCGAGTTCGCACTGACCGACATCAGCGAGCACAATCTCAAGATGATCGAGTCAATTCTCCTGCGGATCGTCAAGTCGAGTCAGCTTCCTGCACGGGTGACCGCGACGACGGACCGCCGCAAGGCGATCGAGGGCGCGCGCTACATCATTAGCTGTGTGCGCGTCGGAGGTCTCGCCGCCTATGCCGACGATATCCGCATCCCCTTGAAATACGGCGTCGACCAGTGCGTCGGCGATACGATCTGCGCCGGTGGCATTCTCTACGGCCAGCGCAACATCCCGGTCATTCTGGATTTCTGCAAGGACATTCGCGAATTGGCCGAGCCAGGCGCCAAATTCCTGAACTATGCCAACCCGATGGCGATGAACACCTGGGCGGCGATCGAATTCGGCAAGGTCGATACGGTCGGTCTCTGCCATGGGGTCCAGCATGGGGCCGAGCAGATTGCCGAGATCCTCGGCGCCGGGGAAGGCGAGCTCGATTATGTCTGCTCCGGCATCAACCACCAGACCTGGTTCGTCGACGTTCGCGTCAAGGGCCGCAAGATCGGCAGGGATGAGCTCGTCGCCGCCTTCGAGGCGCATCCGGTCTTCTCGCGGCAGGAGAAACTCAGGATCGACGTGTTGAAGCGCTTCGGCGTCTATTCGACCGAAAGTAACGGCCACCTGTCGGAATATCTGCCCTGGTATCGCAAACGGCCTGAGGAGACTGCCAAGTGGATCGATATGTCGGACTGGATCCACGGCGAAACCGGCGGTTATCTGCGCTATTCGACCGAAACCCGGAACTGGTTCGAAACCGAGTTCCCGCAAATCCTCGAAGATGCGGGAAAGCCCTTCGATCCCGGGCGCCGCTCGAACGAGCACGCCAGCCACATACTGGAGGCGCTCGAGACCGGCCGGGTCTATCGCGGGCACTTCAACGTCAAGAACGAAGGCGTCATCACCAATCTTCCGTCCGATGCAATCATCGAATCGCCTGGTTTCGTCGATCGCTTCGGCATCAACATGGTGGCCGGCATCACGCTTCCGGAAGCCTGCGCCGCGACCTGCATTTCGTCGATTAATGTCCAGCGCATGTCCGTCCACGCGGCAATCTCCGGCGACATCGACCTCCTGAAACTGGCCGTGCTGCACGATCCGCTGGTTGGCGCCATCTGCACGCCGGAAGAAGTCTGGCAGATGGTCGACGAGATGGTTGTGGCGCAAGCGCAATGGCTGCCGCAATTCGCCCATGCGATCGACAGCGCCAAGGAGCGGCTGAGCCGCGCGACGGTAAAAACGCGGGAATGGAAGGGCGTCGCCCGCCGCGAGGTTCGCTCGATCGAAGAGATCAGGGCCGAAAAGGAAGCCATGAAGTTGCGCGCGGCCGGCTGAGACATTGGTTGCGATAAGCCAATGTTCCGGAAAACCGGGCGGCCAGGATCGTGCCTCGGCGAATGCGCTCGGGCAGCACGGCACTGTCATCCGAGAAAGCGGAATACCGCTTCTGAGAAAGCGGAATACCGCTTCTGAGAAAGCGGAATACCGCTTCGTTCGATGCTTGTAGGAGGAGAGCCATGCCATCGCGGCAGGCCCGAAGCATAAGGGAGAAACCAGGACAATGAACATTTTTGGCCGCATGAAAACCGCCGCCGCGCTTCTGTTCGGCGTATCGGCGTTCGCGATCCATGCCGTGGCCTCCGAGCCGACGATCGTGCCGGAACAGCCGCCGTTTCCGGCGCAAGGCAAGATCAATTACGTGCCGCGCGATTCAATTCTGGAATTCAAGGCGCTATCCGAATATCTCGAGCCGGAGTGGGTCACCGAAAAATTCGTCAAGACCGGGAAACTGCCTCCGTTGGCCGAGCGGCTGCCGAAGGAGCCGATGGTCTTCAAGACAGGCAACATGCCCGACGGGATAGGCGTCTATGGCGACACGATGCGCCACGTCATCGGCGGCCGGCCGGAAGGCTGGAACTACAGTGCCGGGCAGACGCAAGGCTGGGGCGGCATTGACATTGCGATGTTCGAATGCCTGACGCGCACCGCGCCGCTCTTCCAGGTCGATGCCAAAGACGTCGAGCCGCTGCCCAATCTTGCCCGGAGCTGGGAGTGGTCGGAAGACGGCCACACACTGACGATGAAGTTGATCGAAGGCGCAAAGTGGTCCGACGGAGATCCCTTCGACGCCGATGACGTGATGTTCTATTGGGACGACAATGTCGTCGATCCGAACGTCTCGCCGCTGAACGGTGCAACACCGGAAACGTTCGGAGAAGGCACCACCCTGAAGGCGGTAGACAAATATACGATCGAATGGACTTTTAAGGAGGCGTTCCCGCGCCAGCATCTCTATGCGATGGCCTATGGAACCTTCTGCCCTGGCCCCTCGCACATTTTGAAGACCAAGCATCCGAAATATGCAGGCACCACCTACGACGAGTACAAGAACGGCTTTCCGCCGGAATACTTGAATATGCCCGTCATGGGCGCCTGGGTGCCTATCGAATACCGTTCGGACGACGTCATCGTGCTTCGCCGCAATCCTTACTATTGGAAGGTGGACGAAGAGGGAAATCAGCTGCCCTATCTCAACGAACTGCACTACAAGCTTTCGACCTGGGCCGATCGTGACGTGCAGGCGATCGCCGGGTCCGGCGATATCTCGAACCTGGAGCAACCTGAAAATTTCGTGGAATCGCTGAAGCGCGCCGCACAGGAAACGGCTCCCGCGCGGCTGGCCTTTGGCGCCCGGCTGATCGGCTACAATCTGCGCATGAACTTTTCAGCCAATGGCTGGGGCGAGCCGGACGAGCGGGCGCAGGCCGTACGCGAGCTCAACCGCAACGTCGATTTCCGTAAAGCCGTGACCATGGCCATCGATCGCAAGAAACTCGGCGAATCCCTCGTCAAAGGACCCTTCACCGCGATCTATCCCGGCGGCATTTCCTCTGGCACGAGCTTTTACGACCGCGCCTCGACGGTGTACTACCCGTTCGATCTGGAAGGCGCCAAGGCGCTGCTGGAGAAGGTCGGGTTGAAGGACACGGACGGCAACGGCGCCGTCAACTTTCCGGCCGGTACAGCTGGCGGCTCGGACGTACAGATCGTGCTTCTGGTGAATTCCGACTACAGCACCGATCGCAATCTCGCGGAAGGTCTGGTCGGCCAGATGGAACAGCTTGGCCTCAAGGTCGTGCTCAACACAATCGATGGCGCGAAGCGCGACGCAACCCAGTATGCCGGGCGCTTCGACTGGCTTGTTCGCCGCAACGAGCAGGAACAGACCTCAGTTGTGCAGAACACGACCCAGCTTGCCCCGACCGGTCCGCAAACGAGTTGGCATCACAGGGCAGGAACGGACGGCACGGTCGATCTGATGCCGTTCGAACAGGAACTCGTGGACGTCGTCAACAAGTTCATCTCCAGCAACGACAATGACGAGCGGGCTGATCTGATGAAGCAGTTCCAGAAGGTCTCGACGACGAATCTCGATACGATCGGCCTGACAGAATATCCGGGTGCGCTCATCATCAACAAGCGCTTCTCCAACATTCCGGAAGGCGTGCCGATCTTCATGTTCAATTGGGCGGAGGACACGATCATCCGTGAACGGGTCTTCGTCGCGGCCGACAAGCAGGGCGACTACGAGCTGTTCCCCGAGCAGCTTCCGGGCAAGCCCGGTGAAGGCGGTCCGATCAACTGACCGCAGTCGATCTCCCCTCCGGCGAGCATCCGCCGGAGGGGAGGTTGCGAATTGAACCGTGGAGATACCGCGCCTCGTGAAGGAGCAGATCGCCACGAGCCACAAGAGAAGCAAACACGATCATGTTCAGATTTCTGCTTGTGCGTATCGCCTCGGCGATTCCTGTCCTCTTCGTCCTGAGCGTCGTGACGTTCGCGATCATCCAGGCCCCGCCGGGCGACTATGTGCGCTCGCAACTGATCAACCAGGGTGGCGCATCCTTCGAAAAGGCCGACGCCCAGGCGCAGGCCTACAAGATCGCGCATGGCCTCGATAAGCCCTTGCCCCTCCAGTACGTCAACTGGATCACCGGCATCGTCACCCGCGGCGATTTCGGCCACAGTCTCTTCTACAACAAGCCTGTCGCCGATGTGGTCGGCGAACGTTTGCCCCGTACGCTGGCGCTGGCGCTCGTCTGCCATATCCTGGCTTCGGTGATCGGCATCACCTTCGGCGTTTTGGCGGCAACCCGGCAATATTCCTGGGTGGACAGCGTGCTGTCGGGGATCTCGTTTCTCGGCATGACGGTACCGCGATTCCTGATTGCGCTGATCATCGTCTATATCCTGGTGTTCCACTTCAATGTCACTGAGATCAACAGTTTCCATTCCGCCCGCTACGGCGGGGCGCCCTGGTCGTGGGGCAAGTTCGTCGATCTGGTCAAGCATGTCTGGCCGGTCATCGCGATCGCCACTTTGGGCGGGCTCGCCTACAACATGCGCGTCATGCGGGGCAATCTTCTCGATACGCTGAACGCCCAATATGTCGAAACGGCTCGGGCCAAGGGCTTGAGCGAGCGCACGGTGGTCATGCGCCACGCTGTGCCGAACGCGCTGCATCCGCTCGTCATGTATCAGGGCGTCGTGCTGCCCTACATGCTGACCGGCGAGATCGAAACCGCGATCATCTTCGCCCTGCCGACGGTCGGCCCGGCCATCGTCGGCTCGATGTGGATCGGCGACGTCTATGTCACGGCGACCTTCATGCTGGTTCTGTCGGTGACCCTGATCGTCGGCAACATCATCGCCGACATGCTGCTCGCGGCACTTGACCCGCGCGTTCGCCTTGGGGGAGGGACCAACGCATGAAAGCCGACGTCCAATCCATAATCTGCGCCTCCGTGCCGCCGGCCAAAGGCAATGGCAACGAAACCTATACCGCGCTTGTCTGGCGCCGTCTGAAGCGATCCTGGACCGGCATGATAGGGCTGATCCTTGTCTGCCTCCTGATGATCATGACGATATTCGCGGAGTTCTTCGCACCCGTCGATCCGAAGCTGACCGGCGTCGGTTTCGCGCCGCCTCAGACAATCAGCATGACGGATCGGGGCGGGAACTTCGTCTTTCCGCCGCGCAGCTATCCGATTCGTGAAACAGATGAATTCGACCCCGTCACGTTCCAGCCGATCGTAGGCCCCGACTACGAAAACCCGCAGACGCTCGGCTTTTTCGTCAAAGGGTTCGGATACAGGCTTTTCGGACTGATCCCGGCGCAGCGGCATTTCTTCGGCGCCACCGACGGAAGCCCGGTCAATTTCCTCGGCACCGACAAGTTCGGCCGCGATGTGCTGTCGCGCATCATCTACGGCTCGCGCATTTCGCTGATGATCGCCCTGACCGTGGTGTTCATCATCACGGTAGTCGGCACGACGGTCGGCATGGTGTCCGGATATTTCGGCGGAAGGTTCGACGCATGGGTACAGCGCTTCGTCGAACTGGTGCTCGCCTTTCCGCAACTGCCGCTTTATCTCGCGCTCACCTCGCTGATTCCGGTGACGGCGCCGACCAATGTCTTCCTCGCGTTCGTCATCTTCGTGATGTCGGCGCTCGGCTGGGCACAGCTGTCGCGCGAAGTTCGAGGCAAGACGCTGGCGCTGGCGCGGATCGACTATGTGCGGGCGGCGATGGCGATCGGCGCAACCGACCGCCGGATCATCTTTCAGCATATTTTCCCCAACGTCATGAGCCACGTCATCGTCGCCGTCACGCTGGCGATCCCCAATGTCGTGCTGCTTGAATCCTTCCTCGGCTTCCTCGGTTTCGCGGTGAAGCCGCCGCTGGTCTCCTGGGGGCTGATGCTGCAGGATACCGCGACATACTCCGTCATCGGGTCCTATCCCTGGATCCTTGCCCCCGTGGGTTTCGTGCTGGTCACCGTCTTTTCGTTCAATGCGCTGGGCGATGGTCTTCGCGACGCCGTCGATCCCTATTGAGAAGGCCGGCACCATGGCTCTGACGGAAAAGACCTTGATGGCGCCGGACGAACGTCACGATCATGCGGTGAGGACCGGCAGTCCGATCATCGACGCCCGCAATGTCGCGGTGACCTTCAAGGTAGAAGGCGGAACCGTCGACGCGGTCAAGGATGTCTCGTTTCAGCTCTATCGCGGCGAGACCATCGCTGTGGTGGGAGAATCCGGCTCCGGCAAGTCGGTGACGGCGCGCACGGTCATGGGCCTGCTCACCAAGCGCGCCACCGTGGCCGTGCACTCGCGGATCGAATATGATGGGAAGAATGTGCTGAAATTCTCCGACCGGCAGCGCCGGGCGCTGCGCGGCGACCGCATTTCGATGATATTCCAGGAGCCGATGAGCTCGCTCAATCCGGTCTACACGGTCGGCGCGCAGATCATCGAGGCGATCCGCGTTCATCAGAAGATGAGCCGCAGGCAAGCAGCGGAGCGTACGCTGGAGCTGTTGCGGCAGGTGCAGATTCCGGACCCGGAAAGCCGCTTCAACCAATATCCGCACCAGCTTTCAGGCGGTCAGCGCCAGCGCGTCATGATCGCCATGGCGCTCGCCAATAATCCGGACGTACTCATCGCCGACGAACCCACGACGGCACTCGACGTCACCGTGCAGGCGCAGATCCTCAACCTCATCCGTGATCTGCAGCAGAAGCTAGGTATGGCGGTAATCCTGATCACTCACGATCTGACGGTCGTTCGCCAGTTTTCCGACTACGTCTATGTCATGAGCCAGGGCGAGGTGAAGGAGCACAACACCACTGAAGCGCTCTTCAAGAACCCGCAGCATCCCTATACGCGCCATCTTCTGGCGTCCGAACCAAAGGGCATGGCCAATCCGACGCCGGTGGACTCAGCCGTCATTCTCGAGGGCAGCAATGTGCGGGTGTCGTTCATGCTGAAGCATGGCGGGTTCTTCAAGCCGCGGCTCAAGGAACTCGTCGCCGTCGACAGCCTCAGCCTAAAGCTTCACCGGTACGAAACGCTGGGGCTGGTCGGCGAATCCGGGTCCGGCAAGACGACGTTCGGGCAGGCGCTGGTGAAGCTTCTGACGGCCGACGGCGGCGAAATCTTCTTCGACGGCGAACCGATCCACGCAAGGACACGTGACCAGATGCGGCCGCTCAGATCGCGCATGCAGGTCGTCTTTCAGGATCCGTTCTCCTCGCTCAATCCGCGCATGTCGGTCGGCCAGATCATCGAGGAGGGGCTGATCGTCAATCGGCTCGGCGACAACAAAAGTGATCGGCTGCAGCGCGTGGAGCAGGCGCTTGTCAGCGCCGGGCTTCCGCACAACATCCTGTCGCGCTTTCCGCACGAGTTTTCCGGCGGACAGCGCCAGCGCATCGCTATTGCGCGGGCAATCGCACTCGAGCCGGAATTCATCCTGCTCGACGAGCCGACATCGGCGCTCGATCTCTCCGTTCAGGCCCAGATCATCGACCTCCTGCGCAAGCTGCAGGATGAGCGCGGCCTGAGCTATCTCTTCATTTCCCACGATCTCAAGGTCGTACGCGCGCTCTGTCATCGGGTCGTGGTGATGCAGCACGGTAAAATCGTCGAGGAGGGACCCGTCGACGAGGTTCTTTCCCATCCGAGGACCGCCTACACTGAACGGCTCGTCAAGGCCGCGTTCGAGGTAGCCGCATAATCGCAGACAAGAGGCGCAATTCATGACGAGACAACCCAAAATCACGTTCATCGGGGCCGGTTCCACCGTCTTCATGAAGAATGTCATCGGCGATGTGCTGCAGCGGCCGTCTCTTTCGGGCGCTACCATCGCGCTGATGGACGTCAATCCGCAGCGCCTGGAAGAAAGCGAGATCGTCGCCGGAAAGCTGGTCAAGACGCTTGGCGCTGCGGCGACCATCGAGACGCATTCCAGCCAGCGCAAGGCCCTGGAAGGCGCGGATTTCGTCGTCGTTGCCTTCCAGATCGGCGGCTACGAGCCCTGCACGGTCACTGATTTCGAGGTGCCGAAGAAATACGGCCTGCGCCAGACGATCGCCGATACGCTCGGCGTTGGCGGCATCATGCGGGGTTTGCGCACCGTGCCGCATCTCTGGAAAATCTGCGAAGACATGATGGCAATCTGCCCCGACGCCATCCTCCTGCAATACGTCAACCCGATGGCGATCAACACCTGGGCGATTGCGGAAAAGTATCCGCTCATCAAGCAGGTCGGTCTCTGCCATTCGGTGCAGGGAACGGCTTTTGAACTCGCCCGAGATCTCGAAATCCCGCTCGATGAAATCCGTTACCGTGCCGCCGGCATCAACCACATGGCCTTCTACCTGAAATTCGAGCATCGGCAGGCCGATGGCAGCTACCGCGACCTTTATCCGGATCTCGTGCGCGGCTACCGCGACGGGCGATTTCCGAAACCCAGCCACTGGAATCCGCGCTGCCCGAACAAGGTGCGTTACGAGATGCTGACCCGCCTCGGCTATTTCGTCACCGAAAGCTCGGAGCATTTCGCCGAATACGCGCCCTATTTCATCAAGGACGGCAGGCCCGATCTGATCGAGAAATTCGGCATTCCGCTCGATGAATATCCCAAGCGCTGCATCGAGCAGATCGAGCGGTGGAAAGGGCAGGCGGCCGCCTACCGGAGCGCCGAGAACATCGAGATCGAGGAGAGCCATGAATATGCTTCCTCGATCATGAACTCGGTCTGGACTGGCGAGCCCTCAGTTATTTACGGCAATGTCCGCAACAATGGCTGCATCACCTCGCTGCCGGAAAATTGCGCGGCCGAAGTGCCGTGCCTGGTCGATGCGTCCGGTATCCAGCCAACCTTCATCGGCGCGTTGCCGCCGCAACTGACGGCGCTCATCCGCACCAATGTCAATGTGCAGGAACTGACTGTCGCGGCCTTGATGACGGAAAACCGCGAGCATCTTTATCACGCGGCGATGATGGATCCGCATACCGCCGCGGAGCTCGATCTCGACCAGATCTGGTCGCTGGTCGACGACCTGCTCGCCGCGCACCGCGACTGGATTCCGGAGTGGGCGCGGATCTCGAAAAACGTGCAGGCAGCGTAAGGACGGAACGGTCCCGGTTTGGAGCCGCGATATGGCGTCTCCAAAGCCGACGTTCAGCCGTACCGGAAGTCATGACCCTGACCGGCCTTTCGGCCGCCGCCTCGGAAGCGGCATTCAGCCGGATGCCAGAGCGTATGAGCCCGCTCCCGTCCTTTGCACACGGATTCGATTCGCATCTCAAAAGGCAGACGTCCGGAAAGTGTAGCCGAATGGTCTTTGACGCCTGGATAAACCCGCCTGTTAGCCAACGAAGAGTACCATCGCAGGATGTAGTTTTTTGAGATTTGGCAGCGATTTCGACTGCCAAGGTATTTCCGAGCTTCCCCGGACAATGAGTTGGATCTCTGGATGCTTTCTGACCTCTATGGTAAATTTGGCCAATAAATTGATGCCCGACGAGTTAAGGAACTCCAAGTCTGATACATGTATCGTTATAGTAGTAGGATTGGAGGTAAGGACATTCATCATTAGCTGCAAAATGGGCGCATAGGCTTCAGAACTGGACAACCTCATTACGCCGTCAAAATAAACATCGCTTCCTTCGTTCCACACGCGATAATTTGTCGTTGTTATGTCCACGATTTTGTCTTCATTTCGTTTTAGTTGTAAGTTTCTGATACCAGAATTGAAGCATATGTTTCCAGGCGAACCTGGTCCCTTTCGTCGGCGGGGCTGAAGACCCAAGCCAGGCTCGCGCCATAGTCGCTCATCAACGTCAGCAATCCAAGACCGGAATTTGTTGTCTGAGGGTCCGCGGCATTCTCTTCGATTCGCTGGATCAGGAGCTCACCCGGATCGCCGGCCGTGATCTCCGACAGAAGATTTTGAAATTTAGCGGTCGTTTCGACGTCAACAACATTCGAAACCTTGATTTTAAAACTTTCCGATTCCATGGCCGCCTCGATCGTGATCTCGCCGGGCGCACGAAACTTGACCGCATTTTCAATCAGTTCGTTGACTAGATAGCCAATGCTGTGTCGCACTTCCCTGTAGTCGTTGCGAGAAGACTGGAAGCGCAGGGCAAAAACGTCCGCGATGAAGTCCGAAGTAGTAGCGCAATGATGCCAACTCAGGTCGAGAGGTCCATCGAACAATCGCACGCGGCTGACGCTCTCTCTCATTCCAATTGCAAAGTCGGCTGTTCCGAACAGTGTTGTCATTCCTACTTGTGCCTCATGATCACGAGCGTGATGTCGTCGTGGATTTTCTGTGTTCCGATATGCGCCATCAGGTCCTCAATAATTCCAGTTTTGATCTCCTCGGCGCTCCTGCGATGATAGTGGCGCGCACTGTTAGAGAGGCGTATCAAACCGAACAATTTTCCCTCCTGATCTTCCGCCTCGGTCACACCATCCGTGTGGAGCACGATCACATCGCCGCTGTTGAACGGAATGTCGCGCGTTGCGATAAACGGCAAGATGTTGCGTTCGAGGCCGATCGGCAGACCAAGATTGGCGGTATCGATACGCTCGATCTCTCCATTTGCACGAACGACGAGAACCTCCTCATGCTGCCCTGACAGGGTCACCCTCCCATTCTCAAAGTCAAGAAAGGCCAGCGAGAGATGCTTGTCGGTGTTGGTCCGTTCGATATTTTTATAGATGGCTCTGTTCAGTCGATCGAGAAACTGACGTGGATTGTCCTCGCCAGTCTCCTGCAGTGCGCGTGCAACGGATTGAACCATCAGCATCAGCACACCGCTTTCGAGCCCGTGGCCTGTCACATCGCCGATCCCGATCTTGACCCGCGATCCCTCTTGCAAGACGTCGTAGTAGTCGCCGCCGACCTCGTCGGCCGGCCGCATATAAGCGGCGATTTCGACCCCGTGGATGGCTTCGAGTTCGCTGGCTCTCGGCAGAACCATCATCTGGATATGTTTGGCAACTGCAAGCTCTGCACCAAGGCGGAGGTTCTCATCTCGCAATTTGCTGTTGAGGGCGGAAATCTCCTGATTTGCGTCTTCAAGCTCCTTCGTTCTTTCATCGACGATTTGCTCGAGATTTTCCGTATGGAAGCTGATCTCCTCCGCCATCCGGTTGAACGCGACCCCCACCTCTCCCACTTCGTCATGCGTCGGAATGCTTACTCGAACTGAATAGTCTTGTGCCTGGAGCCGCTTTGCGGCTGCTGCAAGCGCGCTGAGGCCTGCGGTGATCCGCTTTGAGATTCCGAAGACAGCCGCAAAGACAATCAGGAGCGAAATGATAATTGCGATGATCTGGGAGACCAGGATCCGGTTGGTCGCGCTGGAAATGCTCTGTTGCGCTGCAAGCAGGGAAGCATAGATTTCCCGCTCCGGGACGACGAAGCCGAGCATCTGGTTTTCGGCTGTGATGGACCCCGTGCTGTTCCAGAGATTGACTGCCTCCAGTCGGCGAAGCGCGACGATGTGAGGTTCGGCTTCGCCATCCTCCCAAATCGAAATATGCTTGATGACCGTCTTGTCGTCGGCAGGAAGTTCGAGCGCCGCAACGGCCGAATGCGTACTCTTTTTGAGCGAGCGATCGAGTCCGGTAACGCCTTGACCCGCCGCACCACTTGCAATCTTGAGCCCGAGCGTTTTCTCGCCTTCGGGCTTGATCGCGAGCACATTGCCATTCGACATGGTGAGAAAACCGAAGCCCGTCTCAGCGACCTTCACGCTTTCGACGATTTCAGCGAGTTGATCGAGCGTTACGTCGGAAGCGACCATGCCGGCGACATCCTTGCGGTCCTTCGTCCAGAGCGGATGGAAGAAACTCACTATGAGCTTACCGGTAATCGCATCGATATATGGGGCAGTCGCCGTGATGTCATCGCCTTTTACGGGGCGCGAATTCGGGTCCCTGATCCACCCCTGCCAGCGCTCATAGACGCCAGGAAAGAAGAAATCCCAGAAATTTGCGTTGTTGTGGCCCGGATAGAGCTTGTCGAAGGTTTGCGCCTGATCGGAGTAAGGAGTCGTGCGCATGATAGGTGCTGCCTTCGGTCCAACGTAATAGACCTGCAACTTCCTGGCGCCTGTTGCCATTTGGCTTGGGCCAAAAATGTCGAACGCCGCACTCTCCTGAATTTTGTGGAGAATTTCGGGCTTCGGTCGGCCATCGGGGGAGAGAAGATATCCCCAGATACTCAAGACCGAAGGCGACCCTTGTGGGCTCTGCATCCAGTTTCCCTTGGGGTCATGTATGAGCGGCGCATTGAAATAGGAGTCCGTCGCCAGCGCGTTGCCGATTGCCTCCTTCGCCTCTGGATGGTCGATCAGTCTCTGCATGGAGCCTGCAAGTGCGGTAACCTCGGAGTGCATTTGGTCGAAGAGGAGATCGGCGCGCAGAGCAGTCGTCTCGATATAATTCTGGAGGTATTCCTGGCTCGCCTTGGTGAGGCCGCTCTCGATCTGGTACGTCGCGTCGCGGGAAAGCCGGTTGACGTTCCAAAGGGCCACGCTCCCACCGACCAGGAGGTCGAAGAGCACCGCCCCGCCTACAACGATTATGAATTTCGCGCGGAAGCTGTTAGGCCGGAAAACGGACCAGGGTTTGCGGGAAATGGCATGCGACTCGCTCACAGTGGCTTACGTCCCGATGCAACCCAGATTGGCCAGCCGGCGTATCCCTTGGGGTGGAGCGCAGCGAAAATGTGATCCTGGAAACCCTGTCGGAACCGTCTGATGAACGCCGGCGGGTCACCTCGCTTTGTCGCCATCTCGCCTGCATAAACGTTCTCCCATGCCGCGACGACATCTGCGAAGTCCTGCGGATCGCCGTCGTGGTTGGTGACCACGAAAGACTCGACTCGAATGTCTTCGAACCCCGCCTCGACCAGGTATCGACGGCTTTTGGGGCCAAGCTCGATATCCATCTGGAAGTGCGCCCAAAGCTTGGCGACTTCATTATAGGTCCACTGGATGCTATCGGCGCGCGGTTCGCCCAGACAGTGCGAGTTCTTTTCATTCGTGATGTAGACGCGTCCGCCCGGCTTGCAGATGCGAAAGAGTTCCTTGAGAATCAGTTCGGGCTTGTTGAACACCTGCAGGGAGTGTCGGCATGTGACCAAGTCAAACTGATCTTGGTCGAGCAGCATTTCTGATGCGTCGCCATAGGTGTATTCAATTCCTCCGATATCGAACGCCGCAGCCACGCTTCGCGCATAAGCAAGGCTTGACCTGGAATGGTCGAGAGCGACAATCCGTGACGGCTGAAATTCTTTCTGCACGAGTACGGCGAAATCACCAATTCCGCAACAGATGTCGGCCATGATGATACCGGATTGCATGCCGTGTCGCGGCAAGATTGTGCGCTCGTGGCGCCAAGTCATCTTCGTCTGTGTGCGGAGGATCGGAATGAACCCGCCTTCTTCGAGGAAGCTCTGCCCCGGATAGAAATCACTGTCATACTCTTGAACCGTGATGTTCGCTTCGATTCCGTTCAGGCGCCCGAATTTTCTGGTCGTCCACCCGACAACGCTTGACGTTACGAGTACGAACCTGAGATCTGGTCGAGCGCGACAGGCGTCAATAATGACCCGCGAGAAAGCATGAAATGCGGTGTTGTTCATTTGCGTCAATCGTTTGACGTTTACGTACAGGGTGCCGCGTACACGAGCGATTGATTCCTTCAACAGGGCAATGCTGGGCGCAAGCTCATCGATCGACTGGGGCCGCAGTATTCCCGATATCGAGAACTCCTGATCGTTTACATCGTATTGCGCTCTGAAACGCGGGAAAAGGTTGTACGCGCTCAACTTGGCATGCCCTCAAGCGGAAGATCGACGACAAGGGTGATGATATCAGCGCCGACTTGCTCGACTCGAAGGGTCGCGTTGTAGTCGATGGCGAGTTCCAAGAGAACGACTTCACGACTGGGCGCGAGGTCTCCGGACACTGAGTTGAGATAGCGCTCCATTGCCTCGGATCCCGTAATTTGAAACACCGCTTCTTCAAAGAATTGTCGTTCTTCGGGCATGCAAGGGAATGTCAGTTCGATCCTGTCCGTCTCACCCCGGCGGGACACCCTACAGGCTATTTCACCGCCGTAATGCCGCGTACGAAAGGCGACCTCCAATAATTCGTTCAACGCAGAGGAAAAGAGGTTTGAATGCCGTACGGAATCAGGTCTGTTATGGCTGATCATTCGCGCCGAGTAGGTCGAGAGTTGATCGCAGAGTATCCAATCAGACATAAAAGTTTTGACGTCCAAATCGATCTGGATCATTGTCTCAAAGAGTGCTTCGCCATCTTCGTCATGAGAAGCAATATTCATCGGCGTTCCTCACTCGTTTCTGGCTGCATTTTAGTCGAGCGATGCGACCCCTCAGTTTCGTCCACGCCGCTATGCATGGGGCCGGACGCTGGATCGCCAAATTTCGTCCCCACTTTCGCGTATTAGTTCCTTGGGAGATCGCCTGATGAAATCGCGCGTCGCCTCGGCTCCGAGTGGCCGTCCCAGGAAATCGCCCTGGAGGTAATCACAGTCTTCCCTGATCAGCCACTGTGCCTGTCCCGGCGTTTCAACTCCCTCCGCGGTGACGCTTATCCCCAAGCCGTGCGCCATGCCTATGATCGATCGCACGATCGTCTGACTTTTTCGATCGGTTTCTAAGTCTTTTATAAAGTATCGGTCTATCTTCAATGTGTCGAACGGGAAGTTCTTAAGGTAACTCAACGAGGAGTAGTAGGTGCCGAAATCGTCTAGCGCGATCCTTATCCCGAGGACATTCAGGGTATTCAGTGTGTCAATGTTGTCGACGGTTTGCTCGAGAAGAACGGTTTCGGTAATCTCGAGCTCAAGCCGGTCGGCGCGGATTCCGACTGCGTCGACGATCTGAGCAACCGTGTCCGTGAGCGAACCGCTCAGGAACTGCGCCGGCGATAGGTTCACGGCGACCGTCAGTGAAGACGGCCATCTCGTTGCTTGGCGGCAGGCTTCTTCGATCACCCATCGTCCAATCTCGTCCATGAGACCGTCGGCTTCGGCGATCGGTATGAACACGCTCGGTGGAATGGTCCCGACTTCGGGATGCCGCCATCGCAACAGCGCTTCGAAGCCCACGACCGACGCGGGAGCCCGAATGAGCGGTTGATATTCAAGATAAAGCTCGTTCCGGTCCAGCGCCATTCGAAGACTGCGCCTCAGGTTTTCACGCTGTTCGAGCAGGAGCTGCATCGAGCGATTGAAAATTCGCGCACAGCCGCGTCCGTCTCTTTTGGCTGCATAAAGGGCGATATCCGCGGCCTTCATCAACTGCTCGCCCTCGGTCGCGTGTCCCGGTCCGAATGCAATTCCGATGCTCGCGCCGACGAAGACGGGGATGTCGTTGATCATGAACGGCGCCTTGAATCCTTCAATTAACGCCCCCGCGAGGCGTTCCGCTTCGGCGGGCTGTCCCGTACGCGATTGAATGACGGCGAACTCGTCTCCAGCTAACCGGTATGCGAGTTCGCCGTCCTGCAGCGTGTCCCGGATCCGGCCTGCCGCCAGTTGAAGCAACGTATCGCCCGTGCCATGGCCGAGCGTGTCATTGACCGCTTTGAAACCGTCAAGGTCGATTTGCAGCAGGGCAGTGGCATTTGGCTCATCGACCACCGACAGAGCTTGTTGCAGGTTTTCGCTGAACCCCCGCCGGTTCTGCAATCCGGTTAATGCGTCGTGCGTCGCCTGATGAAGGAGCATCATACGCTCTTGCTCTTCCGGTGAGCCCCGCCCGCCCCGCTCCCTTTCTCTGGATTCGATGATTCCAATTCCATTCGCAGCGCCGAAAACGACAGCGGAACGGGGCGCCTCCCCCAGCGATCGCTGGAGATTGACATTTATTGGAGTGCCGCCGCGCAGCACGCGAACAAATTTTTCGATGATCTCAGTGTCGACGTTCGGATAAATCTCCCACAGAGCGTCGCCCGCAACTAGCGGGCGGCTGTGGATGCTTTTGAGGTTGGTTGCGTAGTGCGTCAGGCGGAAGTCCTGATCATAGAACGACACACCATCAGTCGTGTTCGCCAAAAAGTCCAGGAGACGTGCTTCGCTGATGGAGGACGGATGACTCGGTGATAGCTCCTCCCTGTTCGCTCCGGCACCCAGCGCTTTCGGACGTAAGAGCCACTTCCAAAGGCGGTACAAAATCCGCATCTCCTCATCCCTACGGTGAAGCTAGCAAACCATAAGGCTAGTTGCAAACCTATAGGTTGCGGCGGTGCTTGCGGGCAAGTCATAGAGACGCCATTGGCCGAACCATTGGCGGAAACGCAAAGTTTGTGCCCGCGGATGGGCCGGAGCGAAGATCCAAAAGGTTCCCCAGCTTCGGAGAATGATGGACATTCGGAGAGCAGATTGAAGGGAAAGTTGTTTCCGCTCTCCCCAGCTTTCGGCCGCACATCCCGCAAACGCTGGGCTTCCGGGAAGCCATGAAGGGGCCGGAGAATTGTTTGGGCAATTTTGAAGGTGATAGCGGGAGAGCACCTGAAATCCAACCTTCTCCACCCCGACTCGCAACCGGCCCCTTCACGTTGCCGCCATGCACCACGCCCACGGCGAAGCCGGGAATCTTCCTTGACCTTCTTAACGATGTCCGGCAGGGCGGCCACCGCCTTCTCGACGCTCCGACAATGCCGTCAGCCCCACCTTCAAAAGCCGGCCTAAGTTTTTTAACGGAGGCGGGGAACATGGATGCTGCCTCGCGGTTGGACCTCGGAAAGCTAATTCGCAGCCTGAAGGAAAGCGGCCGAGCTCGCTCTCACGACGCCGCGAACCGGGCCTACGGGAGATTAAGCATGCGAGCGCTGGTTTGGCATGGAAAAGAAGACATACGTTGCGATGAGGTTACCGATCCCGAGATCGAGGACCCGCGCGACGTCATCGTCAAGGTGACGAGCTGCGCGATCTGCGGCTCGGACCTGCATCTCTATCACAACCTCATTCCGGCAATTCTGCCAGGCGACATTATGGGCCACGAAATGATGGGTGAGGTGGTGGAAGTTGGATCCGGGGTAAACGGCGCGCTTAGGAAGGGAGACCGCATCGTCGTTCCCTTCACCATCATTTGCGGGGAATGTGACCAGTGCAAGCGCCGGAACTTTTCGGTCTGCGAACGAACCAACCGCAACAAGAACATCGCCGACAAGGCGTTCGGTCACACGACGGCTGGGCTGTTTGGGTATACCCATCTGACCGGCGGTTACCCGGGCGGACAAGCCGAGTATGTTCGCGTACCATTTGCCGATGCAACGCACATCAAGGTACCGGTCGGGCTCTCCGATGAGCAGGTCCTCTTCCTTGGCGACATATTGCCAACTGGCTGGCAGGCTGCTGTCCAGTGCGAAATCGAGCCCTCCGATACCGTCGCGATCTGGGGCTGTGGCCCGGTGGGGCAGATGGCAATCCGCAGCGCCATTCTTCTCGGTGCCAAGCAGGTCGTGGGCATAGATTGCCTGCCCGAACGCCTTTCCATGGCCGGAGCGGGCGGCGCGATCACCATCAACTTCCTGGAGGAGAGCGTTGTTGAAAAGCTGAACGAGCTTACAGGCGGCAAGGGGCCAGATAAATGCATCGACGCCATCGGGATGGAAAGTCACGTGTCTTTTCGTCAACCAGACACCGTTTATGACCGCGCGAAGCAGATGATGCTGATGGAGAGCGATCGGCCCCACGTGCTGCGTGAAATGATCTATGTCTGCAGGCCAGCCGGCGTCATCTCAATCGCGGGCGTGTACAGTGGGTTCGTCGACAAGATCCCGATGGGCCAAGCCATGAACAAAGGCCTGACCTTCAGGATGGGCCAGACCCATGTGAACCGCTGGACCGACGACCTACTGCGCCGCATCGAAGAAGGTCAGATCGACCCGTCGTTTGTCATCACCCACACTGCCGGGCTCGAACAAGGACCCGAGATGTACAAGATCTTTCGCGACAAGCAGGACAGTTGCGTCAAAGTCGTACTGAAGCCATAGGATCAGTGTCATGAACATGCTTAGCAAATTCGGCAATCTCAGCAGACGGCCAAGCGACCCAAAGGTCGTAAAATCTGGCCCGAAGGCGCTCGCGCCCTCCGATATGGTAGCGCGCAAACTCGGATGGTTTAGCATTGCGCTGGGCATGGTCGAACTCATAGCCTCCGAGCGCATCGCCCGCGCACTCGGCATACCTGGTAAGGAAGGCGTGATCCGCGCCTATGGAGCGCGTGAACTCAGCAGCGGCATTCTGTCCTTGTCGGCAGACAGACAGTTCGGGCTTTGGAGCCGTGTGGCCGGTGATGGGCTCGACGTCGGAACACTCCTATGGGCGTTCCGGCATGACAATCCAAAACGTGACAACGTCGGACTTGCATTGGTGCTCGTTGCCGGTGTGACACTCATCGATTTATTGACGGCGCAAAAGGTAAGCGCCCGGCACGCTCGAGGCCGCCGGCAACCGCAGGATTTTAGTAACCGCAGCGGCTTCCCACGGGGTCTTGAAGCTGTGCGGGGCCTTGCACGAAAAGACATGTCGTCACCTGCCAGCCAGAATTGAGCGAACCTGATCCTCCTTCTCTCGTGATTGCCGCCGATACACACGGCGCCGATTGGCGCTGCTCCAGGCGACCAAGGCATTGCCGCATGCCCGAGCCTGCCGCGGGCGCACCGTTCCCGATGGCAAGTTCCGGCTAAAGCTGCAGATAGGCAAGGTGACGCGTGATGCTGCCACATCCTGCGTTTCGGTCAGCCGCGAGCAGTCTATTCTGGTCGACCAAGTCCTTTCTTTGTAGCGAGTTTTTGCTTTTCTTTCAGCAGCCGAACGATCGCGTCGACGGGCGGCGCAAGGGCTGCTGGCAACTTGCTGTTCGAGCGCCACAAGTATTCAAAGAAGGTTCTCAGTATGCGCATTGTCGTTACCTCCTGGACCACCAAACTCGGCTTGGGCGTTGTTGTTCCTTAACGGCAGGCTAAGCGCCGCTGTCCGAAGGCAAACTCATCCGTGGCAAGCAGGCACGGCTGGAGTCTGGACGGGATAGAAATCCTGGAACTCGTCCTCCAGAACTCAGCCGTGATCGCTCTCGGTTACAGACGCTCGTCCGTTCTTCCGACCTGGCATTCGGGGAGACGGTAGGCGGCTTGGCTGAAATCGAGCGAGGGCGGGTTCTGGCGGTGGGCTTGTATTCCGTGCGGGAACCTGGCCGAGCCAATGCGTTCGGGTCGTGCAGCACTTGCCCTAGTGCTGATCGGACTGCACCCTCTGATCAGGCCGAGTCCTTCCCATCCCCTCGGGCGCCGGTTTCATATTTCGTTTGGTGGCCAGTGGAGCGGCGCGGCTGAAGGCGCGGCGGGCCTTTCTTGTTTCCGTGTGGAACTTCGGCGCGGGCTGAAAGTTTCATTTGTGCAGCTGCGACATGGATGACTCCCGATGGGCCCGCGTCCTTTTTTCCCGAAGGGCGCGGGCTTTCTTTCGTGCACGGAACACCGGGGCGGGTTGCACGTTTCGCCGGCATCCAGCGAAATGGCCGCTTGCGCGCTGCCTCAATCCCTCGCATTCCAGGCCCGTGTAGGCGTGAGGCACTACTGAGGGGCGTTGCGGTTTGTTCGGTTACGTCGATGACGTCCAGGCACAGAGGATTGCCGATCGGGCCAAAGGAACAAACAGCACCCACTTTGGTTAAAGCTGCGCGTGCCACCAGACACGCGTTTCTCACATTCGGAGACGACGATGGCTATGAAAAATGAATCGCAGAGCAAGGCCAAGGGCCTCGAAGATCTTTTCCACGACGGACTGAAGGACGTCTACTACGCTGAGCGCAAAATCCTGGCTGCGCTGAAGAAGATGGCCAAGGGTGCCGAATCTGACCAACTGACCGCCGCATTCGAAAAGCACCGCGACGAGACGGAGGCTCAGATCGAACGGCTGCAGCAGGTCTTCGAGATTTTCGGCAAACGGGCACAAGGAAAGACATGTCCCGCGATCGACGGCATCATTGAGGAAGGACAGGAGATACTGGAGGAATTCAAGGAAGCTCCAGCTCTGGACGCTGGGCTTGTGGCGGCGGCGCAGGCGGTCGAACACTATGAGATCGCCCGCTATGGCACCCTGATTACCTGGGCCGGACTGCTCGGCCTAAAGGATGCCGTGCCACTGCTCGAGGAGACGCTCGAAGAGGAAAAGGCGACTGACGAAGCGCTGACGCAGCTTGGAGAGGCTAGCGTCAACGAGAGAGCGATGCAGGAAGCTGCCTAGCTAAACGGCGCTTCGAAAGCACGATCAATGAGCACGTCATGAACAAGAGAACGCGCCTCCGGACGACGGCGGCGCGCCCTTGTCATAGGCCGCACCCAGCTGGTGATTGGTCTTCACATGATGAAGCACCTGGCCCACGCCGCGCTTGTCGAAGTCCTGTCCGCACACTGGACAATCCTCGAAATGGTCCGCCCGCGGCTGGACCGGCTGGGCGTGGTCTTCGCCCGTCCAACCTGCGGCTTCGTTGGTTGTTGCCCATTGTGATTTGGACTGGGGGCGCCGATCGGGGCACCAACTGGCTTACTTACAAGACGAATAAGGCGCGGCGAACATTCCGAGCCGTGTGACAAGAGGATTGCCGCGCTGAGGTCACCCTCCCGCCGCCTTAAGGCTCCGCGCGGCTTCCTCGATGGCCGCGCGATCATTGCCAAGCCTATCGATCAATTCTTGGGCCTGGTCACCGCCTATGCCCGTTCGCATTGCCAGGGCCTCAACGGTCATAGCGTCCGAGCTGGCGATCTCGCGAGTTTCCGGAAGAGCATCGTCTGCGGTAAGGGCAGTGCGGCCTCTCGATCAATTTCGGCTTTAGCCTGGTGCCAGTGTCGCTCGTGATCGCCGTGTCTACTGCCTCCACGTTCCCAAATTGGTATGCGCGGTGTTGGTTTTTTTCGTGCCGTTCTTCGCCCATCTTGAGTCCTCCGTGCAGATTTGTCGTCAATGCGGGGCGCGACGGATGATCCGGCGCCAAACCCAGATTCGGACAAAGCAGATCTTCGCCGGGTTCAACGCATGAACGATGCCGATCGACGCGGACGCATCACCGGGCTTTTTGGTGTCCGGACCAAAAAGCGCGGAGAGAGAGCGGGGATCGCGCCAGTGTTTTTCGATGCCAGGTGAAACAAAGCAATGAGCGCGCGAAACAGTGAAGTTTGTTGACCGCTGGCGCGCGCGCCATCCGACCTGCTCTCTTGCTGAATTCCTACGCACCTGACCGGCTGTGAGGTCCGGCGTGCACCTCAGCATCGGAATCAATGTACGGGAATTACCAAGCCGTAGCCGCCTTGGAACGAATAATCCCGCTCGAACTTACTTTAGCGATCCAGGTCCCTCACTCGGATCACCGGTCACTCGATCGGATTGGCCCGCCCTCGTACAGGGGCGGGCCATTGTTTGCGGGCGACCTGACTGACAGGAGTGAACAACAATGTTTGCAGATGAGATTGCGGCAAGGCGTCTGAAAACCCTAGTCGACCACTATATGGAGACCAGGAAAAGACGGCACGATGTGGTTTCAACATCGAGAGCTGAAACCGCCATACGGGAAGTCCTCCCCAATTGCCCTGTGTCCGGGAAAGCCCTTGATGACATGATCGCCGCCTGTGCCGTCGAGCATGGTCTCGGCGTGCTGTTCGACAGGTCAGAAATCACCGACAGCGTCAGCTGACCGCTGGCCTGCGCCAGCGCTCAGATACACGTCGAATGTCCGGTTCATACATATGCCCGGTTGGTACGTTTCCGACACTATCCATGAGCCTCCATGCATCTAGATAGTCCATGGAGGTGGACTGGCATGCCAAGATATTTTTTCCATATCCGGAACGAGGAGGGGCACCTCATGGAGGACCTCGAGGGGCAGGAATTTGCGGATTTGGCGCAGGCTGAGGAGAACGCGATGGCCTCCGCCAAGGAGATCCTGGCGGAAGGACTGCTCAGCGGGAAGCCAATGCTGACAGGCGCGCTCTTTGAGATGTGCGACGAAAAACACGCATTGGTGTTGCGATTTCCCTTCTCGGATGCCGCCAGAATGCCCGGTACCCGCCCTTAATGCTTAATGTGATTGGCTTCGGGACTTTAGCACCCCATGTGTAGTCTTATCGTTCGCACGTTGTCACGGGCGCGAACGGCTGGGAGATCAGAAAGCTCTTGCCCTACCGAGGGTGGAGTTATGTTTAACCAGCCCAATATTCCCTATCAAAATGCTTTATTGCGGCGACTTTCCCCTGGCGATCTGGCATCGATCGAACCCAACATGGAACGGGTAGCGCTGCCGATGCGGACCCAGCTTGAGTCGACGAAGTCCGTTATCGAACACGTGTATTTCCTGGAAGACGGCATCGCGTCGGTAGTCGCCAAACTACCTAAGGGCCGGGATACCGAGGTCGGCCTGATCGGCATGGAAGGCATGACCGAAGCCTTAGTGGCCCTAGGCGGCGATCGCGCCGCACATGACACCTATATGCAACTGGCGGGAAGCGGCTTGCGAGTTCCAGCCCCGGCACTGTCGTCTGCTCTGTCTGAGAGCACTGCGCTGAAGGCTCTTCTGCTTCTCTATGTCCAGACCCTCTATATTCAGACCAGCTACACCGCCCTGGTAAACGCACGGTCGAAGTTGGACGAACGTTTGGCTCGCTGGCTTCTGATGTGCCACGATCGCGTCCGCACCGACCGGCTTGCAATCACCCACGAATTCATGTCCGTCATGCTCGGTGTGCGGCGACCGGGTGTCACGGTTGCAATCCAGGAGCTTGAGGGTAGGGGCCTAATCAGAGCCACGCGGGGTGAGATCGTCATCAGAGATCGTGATGGTCTGTTCCAGTTGGCCGATGGCACCTACAGCGAGCCGGAGCGGGAATATGAGCGGTTGCTGGGGAAAATCGACTAGCCGCTATAATAGGCAGCTTCGGCGAAAGTCACGGTAGCCACGAGCGCCACCGTTGTCGGCAATTCAACCGACGCATCGCGCATTAGCGTTCCCCACCGCTAACCCCTTTCGCCATCATATTCTTCACGGCATAAATCGCTTCGCGACCGGCAGTTGCATGATCTGGGACTTCGCTACCGAGGGAGCGGCATCTGAACGCAGCTTTGTCTTTCCGGTGATGGAAGGATAACCTCACATCGCTCCATAGGCCTGTTCGAAGATGACGGCCATCTAACACCGTCATTTGCGCCAAGCGAAGTTGCGGGGAGACGCAAAGTAAGTCGCTACAGTTTGCGCTCGCCCGAACGCGACTGCTGGTTGG